>DASYHR010000627.1:0-3612 GCA_035998385.1 Dyadobacter sp.
AGGGAGTAGCCATGGCCGCTGCCCTTGCAAGAGACATTCCTATTGTCGAGTATTCGCCGAAGAAGGTCAAGCAGTCGGTGACGGGAAGTGGCAGTGCCTCCAAAGAACAGGTTGCTTACATGCTTGAAAAAATTCTTAAAATAGAATTGAGTAAAGAATTTTTCGATGCAACAGATGGCATTGCCATCGCCATCTGTCACCATTACCATGCAAATTCACCTGCGCAGGTAGCATCGGGGAAATCAACCAAAAAATCAAAAAAAGGCGGATGGGACGCTTTCGTAAGCGAGAATCCAACCAGAGTTAAGTAGTTACAATTTATTTCAGTATTTGGAGCGATTTGGTGAAGCTGCCAACTTTGAGTCTATAGACGTAAATTCCTTTTGTTAATTGATTGCCATCAATTTCTACAGAATGCCAACCCGACTGAAGATGACCTTCTTTTAATACTTTCAGTCTTTGGCCCCGGATGTTGAATAACTCCAGCTGGATCGGTTGCGCTTCCGGGAGATAAAAGGAAATTTCTGAGCTTGTGACAACCGGATTTGGCATATTTTGAAGTAGCGTAACGACATCAGGTTGCTCCATTTCAACCGCTATTGCAGCTGATTTTACTTCGCACCCAGCTTCATTTTTCACAGTGACCGTGTAGTTGCCAGACCGGCTCGCTATGATAGTCGCGCTATTCATACCAGTAAGGTCAACGCCTTCTAATTGCCATTGATAAGTCAGTCCGGGAGTATCAGCTGTTTGCAGTGTCATGTTAAACGCTCCGTTACGTATGGCGGAAATTTTCGCTTCAGGAAGTGTAAAAACACGAAAACTACTGCTTTCATTACTGATAATCTCGGGAGCAGTCGTGGACATGGTGAGGGTGTATGTTCCGGCTGCCAGTGTGGTTGGAAGTTTCGTGGTGAGCCAATTTTCATTCTGTGCCGTTGTTTCGAGGGTTTGAGTTTCCTGGCTCTGCGAATTTCTGAGCAAAAATGTTGTTTTATTACTTTTCGAAAATGTCGAGTTGGAAGTTATCGGCATACTAATTTCCTCACCGATGCAATACTTGGCCTTGGGCTCAAACTGTAATATTTTAATTTCATCAAATGCAGTCACCTCTCCATTGCTGTTCAGTATCAGCAATTGATCGTTGAAAACAGTCATATCAATCGGTTCATGCACCAGATTAAGTCCATCCGAATAAATATTGGCTTTACCGTCTTTGTATTTGATAAGGGATAGAGAGAAGTCAAATCCGGAGTACTTATACGCAGCTGCCCATAGTTGGTTCTCTTTATCAAACACAACTTTTTTAACAGGAAATCCTGTCACAGCATCAATATTTTCCCATCGCCGGTTCGCGGCGTCAAGGCGCATCAGTCCCCAGTCACCATACATGTAGAGTGTGTTATGATTGTCCGTCGCCATGCCGGATGTATTTGTCCAATGAGGAAATGCGGGTTCCGATCTCCAGCTTTTATTAAAGTAAGACCATACCAGGCCTCCTTCCATCATTGCCCACACGCGGCCGGTCGCGTCACTTATGACAAACAATGCGTTTCCAGACGATAATATGTTTTGATCAAAATAAGTCCAGTTGCCATTGTGGAAGTTTCCTACGCCATATTGATTTGAAGTGAAAAATATTCCTTCGTTTTCTGTAACTGCAAGTTCCGTCAATGTAGGGGCGGTGATATTCGCGCTGAAAGCGCTATAATTATCGCCGTTTTTAATGCTCAGTAATCCGGAAGATAAGATGTACTCCACGTCGTTTTTCGCTCCGAAAGCGAGCACGTAATTCGGGCTTACTCCTTTGGTTGAGAAAGAAGTGAATTTTTCCCAAGTCTTCAAATCTGCTGTTTTGAAATAACCGCGAACCTGATCGAATACATACAGCTTACTACCCGCATTGTAAAACTTAGCTTTCAATCCGTGTGGGCCGTAGGTATATCTCAAATCCCTGGAAGGCGTTCCGAGATGGGTGAATCGCTGATCATTATGAGCCGTATTAAGCTGATAGGTACTCCATCCAGAGTATTTGCCTGGTGCCCATTTCACCCGAAAACGTGTGTAATAGGAAGTTTTCTCTTTCAGTTCAGGAACAAAGGTTGTCTTATTGGTAAACCAGGTGCTCATCTGGTGGCTTTGCACTGAATCTTTGTAAGCGATGTTCCTGAAGTCAGCCTCTTCGGATACCTCCAAAATATTTGTGAGCGGTCCTTGCAATATATAATCATTCGTAGAAAACTGGGCATCTATAATTGGTTTGGCTGAGGTGTTTGTCAAGTTCGTAGTATAATTCAGAAAAGTGAGCCAAGGGCCCGTCATACGTATTTCGTCCGACCAGCTACTCCATATATTATTTTTTCTCACGCGCATCTGTATGGCAAAATTTCGTTTGATGGCTTCCAGCGAGGCGGTGAAAAATTGAGTTCGTGTAGGTGTTATATTTTTGTCATAAACGATCATTGGATCATCAAAGTAGAGGCCTCTCAGGCTTATCTGATAAGCCTCAGTTCCTTCCGGTGCTATAAAGCGTCCGGCAACCTCAGAACTGTTTACAACATTCAGATCAAATAGCTGTGGAGGCAGGCTACCTGCTGAGAATGTCGGGATCGTCACAGAAAGTGCTTCAGACCAGGATGATCTGCCAATACTGTTTTCTGCGCTTACCCTTACAAACCGCGATCCTTCACTTTGTCCTGCAGATTGGAAATATGGCTGACTAACCAGCGTATCTTCCGTAATCTGAGAAAACGAAATGTCTTTGGCTATCTGAATGCGGAATTTGTCAGCCATTACCGATGGTGCCCAATCGAAAGCTGGAATCGACGAGGTTACGCCATTTAATTTGAGTCCTTTCGGGACCTCAGGAACTGCATTTAATTTGTTGAGCCGAAACTCCTGCATCACTTTCCCCTCGGCATAATCACGCATCAGGTTTTGACAAAGTGGATGGAAATTGAGCGTTCCTCTGCAATACGACATCAGAGAACCGATTCCATATTCAGGAAAGCCGTCAGGGCATTCGGCGCTCGGGTTTTCCACAGCATTGCACCTGTCAATAGGTCCGCCGGGCCACCCGCAAAAATGGGTATGGGGTGAGCCAAGTGAATGACCCAATTCATGCGCGAGTAAGTCCACTCCTAAATCAGGTGCGGAGGGAGTCGGGAAGTTAGACGAGGCCATTCGGTATCCTCCGTAAAACCACCCGTTGCGGCACGAGAGACTGACGACAGCATCCCGCTCTTCGAACCGGTTATTGGTCCAGTAGTTAAGTACGTTGTTGAAATAGTCGTAATCCTCTGACAGCCGGTAAGGCTCTTGCTGATCCCAGATAAATAGCGATGTTACAACAAGTTTAACATTGATTTCCCTCTCAAAAATCTCTGATGCTTTCTGTATAAACTGGTAAGCTGTTTTTGTCAATTTTTCTTTGTCCCGGTTATAGACCAGGTAAGTCTGATAATTAATATCCAGGGCAAGTCTGTACTCAAGTTTTTCACCAGCCATTTTCCGGGCTGGTGTCAGGTCACGGGTTTGAATGTATTTGGAAAGATAGGAAGCAACTGTAGAGTCATTTGTGCCGCAGCCTGGGGTGGCTTGTTGTGCAAAGCT
>DASYHR010000631.1:0-2861 GCA_035998385.1 Dyadobacter sp.
TGGATATGGATGTGCTCGAAAGGTTGGAGAAAAAATTCACCGGCGCTGCGAATAAAGCGCCTTATATGTACAGGCTAAAAATCAGCAATAAATAACACAAGTCCGGTATGTATATGCTTTTCAGACTCGTACATGATGTAAGGGCAAAATTCAGGGATACTTACATTCATGTCCCGTGCTATTGTCATTGAACTTACCAACGAGCTTGGAATACTTTTTTATCAACGAATGCAAATATTCCTCCAATGGAGTAAAAAATCACTAAACACTGGAAACCATGCCGACTAACAATCAAGACAACGAAGAGCAGTATGAAGATGAACTGCCTGGAAATTATCCTCCAAGCGAAGATATTTTTCGCCAGGGTTTGATCGATTCAGAAGTTGACCCAGAAGATACCTCCCGGACTAAAGATCCGCTGGATGTAGATGCCGAGGAATGGAACGAGAAAACGTTCGCTACCGACTTAGTTGGTGACGATCTGGATGTACCGGGTTCGGAATTCGACGATGAAGATGAAAAAATTGGCCGGGAAGACGAAGAAAATAATTACTATAGCCTGGGCGGCGACAACCACGAACGCCAGGAAGAAAATCAGGGAGACTGATTTAGCCAATATCAGAAAAACCAATGCTATTGAGACACCGAAACACTGCCATCACATCGCAGTGTTTCGGTGTTTTTATGTCTTAACAACCGTATGTTAACTGGAAAAATGCAAGGTTAAAAGCATCAAACGAAACAATATCGGGCCAACTATTTCGATGTATAATTAAATCCTCTACTCACATGTTATGACCTTCAATTCTCACCGGTCTTTATTTTGTGCAGTTATTTTTCTATCGCTCAGCCAGGCAGAAGCTCAGCCGCGGTACACCAGCCAATATCCTACTTACTTTTTCAAAAATCTGTACACTTCACTTCCTGCCAGAAGGAAAGCTCCTACACCAAAATCTGCAGTAGATTCGGCATTTACAACCTGACCGGGAATAGCCTTCTCTCCTATTGGCTGCACATACCCGAGTTTGCCATCATTCTGCAGCGCAACTGTTGAAAGATAATTCCAGCTTTTTTGCACAGCAGGCAAATATGTCTTTTTACTGAGTATTCCATTGTTGATTCCCCACATGAGCCCATATGTAAAAAATGCAGTTCCGCTTGTTTCCGGCCCTGGTGCGTGTTGCGGGTCTAATATTGACCTCGTCCAGTACCCTTCCGGCTGCTGCGACTTCAATATTGCTTCTGCCATTCCTTTGTATTTGGCAAGATATCCAGCACGATGCAAATCATTCTTCGGAAGATCCTGTAATACCTTAGCGAGTCCCGCAATCACCCAGCCATCCCCTCTTGCCCAGAAATCCTTTTTGCCGTTGGCACTTGAATGTTTTGGATAAACGTATTTGGCATCACGGTAATACAGTTTGCTCTGCTCGTCATACATAATGCTGTTAGCATAGGTAAAATATTCATAAAGCTTATCCAGATATATCTGTTTGCCGGTTACCTTATACAATTTGGTCATTACGGGCATGACCATATACAAGCCATCTGCCCACCACCAATAGTCATTTTTCGGCGTGCTCATCTGGTATTCCATTACTTCGATAGCTCTGGCGATTTTGTGCGGCTCTTTATTCAGGTTGTAAAGATCAATATAAGTCTGAAAACAAATTTGCCAGTCGCCAAAGAGTACATAATCATCCTTTTCACCATAGCTATATTTCCAGTCAGACTTATCGTCCGATTTAGCTCCTTTCCACTCATTGTGCACCGCCCAGTCTTCTGAGTATTTGCGATAGGCCTCGTTTTTAGTAATTGCGTATAACTCCATGTTGCCGGTATGGTAGGCAGCATGATCCCAGAATGCGCGTTTCCGGGCAGGTTGATTTTTCTGCCAGTAATCATTGGCTTTTTTGATGCTGGTCAGTACATCGTTTGCAGCAGGAAATGATTGAGAATGAGCGTTAGATACTGCCAGAACGAGCATCAGCAGGGAGAAAAAATGAATGGTCTTTGTCATTTAACTAAGAATTGTGAGATACAAAGATAACCACCATTACTCAGCTGCTCATCCTGTAAATTGACCAAAAACGATCAATTAGAGAATGAATTCAGCACTATTGCCAAGGATCAGCTACTAACAATCCAACCAGCTATAGACGCCTGACTATTAACATTTATATAAACATTACAATATTGACTTATCCTCTTCTCTTGAAACAGGTCCGCCACAAATATTTTAATGTCCTTTTAACACGGTTTTAACCCCCTATTAACGGTAAATCACTGTTTTTGTACCGGAATTCACTCCTCCCAATAAGCCCATATTGATGGCCAAGGCATTTAGAAAATATTTCCACTACGTTGTAATACTCCTGCTGAGCGCATGGGGATATCATCACGCCCATGCCGCGGAACAGACGCAGACTACCCCTGCTGTATATTTCAACAATTTTTGTGTAGGCGCTAGTCTGGAATGCAACGACATGGTCATTGGTCATGGTCACCCTGGCAAAGCCTTTAAAGATCGCGTTAAATACATTACCGAAGAGAACTTCACAGCCGTTTTCAAATCAGCAGTTCAAAAGCAGACGCAGGCAACGACTAATTACTTTACGTCGCCGTTGGTAAGTCTGCCCCATTACCTGCTTCGCCTGCCATTATTGACTATTGCTTACGACCTTTCAGTCTATATAAAATCTTATCTCTACATCATGCTCCGCGTATTAAGAATTTGAGAGCTTAGGGCGTAAAATATCTTTTACTGCACTGTCCATCATAGTCTTCCAGCGAGCTATGAACTAATACTGACGTGTAGTCACAATTCGAATTTCACTATTTCATATAACACCATCATCATG
>DASYHR010000200.1:0-10822 GCA_035998385.1 Dyadobacter sp.
AAGTTTCAAAAGGAATTGTATACAGTAGGAGAGTACTGGTCTCCTTATGATCTGGATTCAATCCTGGCTTATATAGAGGCTACCGAGAGCCGTATGTCGCTCTTTGATGCACCACTACAAGGGAATTTTTACAAAGCATCCAAAGAGAATGAGCATTTCGACCTGCGTACCGTATTTGATAATACACTCGTGCAGGTGCGTCCTGAACTTGCTGTGACACTTGTGGAGAACCATGATACCCAGCCGCTGCAGTCGTTAGAGCAACCTGTGGAGCCCTGGTTCAGACCGTTGGCTTATACATTGATTCTGCTCAGAGAAGCGGGTTATCCTTGCGTATTCTACACAGATTTATATGGCTCTGAGTATTCGGATACGGGTAATGACGGGCAGCAGCACAAGGTAGTCATGGAAAATTTGCCTCAACTTGAAACACTATTAAGGGTAAGAAAGCAGCTGGCTTATGGTGCTCAGCATGATTATTTCGATGAAGCGAATTGTATCGGCTGGACAAGAGAAGGGGATCAGGAACATGAAAATTCGGGCTGCGCTATACTATTGTCGAATCATGAAAATGCTGAAAAACTGATGTTCGTCGGAACACAGCACGCGGGTAGAACATTCTCTGATTTTCTGGGTAACATATCTGATACCGTGATTATTGACGAAGAAGGTAACGGCTTATTCAAAACAAACGGGCGCTCAGTGAGTGTCTGGTGCGTTCAATAAAATAAAGCTCTGATAATTATACAAAGCAGCAGTTGGTGGGAGTTTCTGCCAACTGCTGCTTTGTTATTTCGCTACCTCAGTGTTCATCTTATTAGTTTTCAGGCTAAACACATAATTGTTATGAAGCAGTAAAACCCACTCTATGCATCTGATTCGGACTTTATCATGATTAAAGTACATCTGATCGAAATTTTTTTATAAATATTTTATTTCCCGTAATCCGTCGGCAAGTCAATTCCGTATATGTAACTGATTTAAGGATTTAGAATTCATTTTACACACAATTTCAAATCTGTTATGAACAAAAACTTAACCCAATTTACCGATCCTTCTGACAGCGTTATGCTTTCAAAAGTGAACCGGAGGTACTTTTTGAGATCTGCGGGTGTTGCCGCATCAATGGGTGCTTTCGTGCTCGGCGCGTGTACCGAGCAAGACCTGATGTCAGACAAGGCGATTGACCTTGGTAACGGAGACACTGGAATTCTAAACTATGCCTATGCGCTCGAACAACTCGAAGCTGCATTTTACACACAAGTAATGATGACTCCCTATCTGAACATGACAGATGAGGAAAAATGGATTTTGACGGATATCCGCGACCACGAAATCGTTCACAGAGAGTTTTTCAAAGCTGCTTTGGGATCTGCAGCGATTCCGGGCCTGACTCCCAACTTTGCTTCTATTGACTTTGCTGACAGGGCCAGCGTGCTTGGTGCAGCGAAATTGTTTGAAGATACCGGCGTTGCTGCGTATAATGGTGCAGGTAAACTTATCCAGAGTGTAGACTATCTGTTGATTGCAGGTAAAATTGTTTCTGTTGAGGCGCGTCACGCTTCGGCTATCGCTGATTTGATCAACCCTAACGCGCTTGAATTCGCAAGTGGTCAGATCAATGACATGGGTCTGGAAAATGCTTTCCCTCCATCTGTGATTCTGAATGGTGTTAAGCCGTTTATCAAGGAAGACCTCACAGCAATGAATCTTGCAAAATAACCTTTAAACTTCACTGACATGGATATTTTTAGAATACTGGATAGCATCCAAAAAATTGATGGCGACGCAGCTGGCCGTATGGAGCATGCTACACGCCGTATGTTTATGAACCGGATTGGCAGTACGCTTAAAGCAGCAGCAGTTCCTGCAGCGTTTGCATCTATCGTGAACAAGGCTTATGCAGCCACTCCGTCGGTAACCGACGTTCTTAACTACGCTTTAACACTTGAATATCTAGAAGAAACATTTTACTTTCAGGCAAACAGAATCACAAATCTGATCCCTGCCGAATACACACTGGTTTTCCACCAGATTGAAAAACACGAGACTCAGCACGTTGACTTTCTGAAAGGTGCACTTGGAAGCACTGCTGTTGCTCGCCCGACATTTGATTTTACTTACAAAGGAGCTTTCCCGGATGCATGGACTAACTTCATGACGTTCATTACAATCTCTGCAGCTTTGGAAGATACAGGTGTTCGTGCCTACAAAGGACAGGCTGGTAATTTGATTACTGCTCCCCAAATTCTGGAGTATGCTTTGCAGGTTCACTCTGTAGAAGCACGTCATGCTTCTCTGGTAAGAAGGATCATCGGAAAATTGAAAAATGATCCGAAAATGAAAGGATGGATTACTCAGGCCCAAGGTTTCCCTGAAGCTGTTTACAAAGGTGCTCTACCTGAGTCAAATACAGTTCATGGTGGTGTGGACGCGTCTACTTTACCAGGAATTGGCTCAATCACAAAAGACAATGTTACTGAAGCTTTCGACGAACCACTTACAATGGAAGAGGTACTTGCAATTGCTGGTCCGTTCATCGTATCTGCTTAGTTAGCTAGCTGATCAAGCGACGAGCTGCAAAAGCGTTTCCGAAAGGAAACAATTTTGCAGCTCGTTTTTGTTGGTGGCAGCGGCTTTTGGTTTTTTGCCAATCTATTTCTTCACAAGTGTATACCTGGCATTTACCTGGATCTGCTGAGCGATTTTGACAAATACGATTTTGGGTATTTCGATTTTGTGGTCAGCAAGGGCTACCTGAAATGCGGAGGTGATCAGTATTTTGCCGGCCTCTATTTTGATTTTCCCATCCAGGGTCCTGTTCTGTGTTACGCCATGAACGGTAAATTTCCCGCTAGCCGACACCTCATACTCTCCATCACGGGAGATATCAATGGATTTACCCAATTTGCCGCTGAATGTGGCCACGGGATATTTGGAAGTTTCCATGTAATTTTCGTTGAAATGCTCCTGCATGAGTTTGTTTTCAAAAGAAAAGTCCTTCATGTTCACCCGAATCGCAATCTCGCCTGTAGCCGTATTGAAAATAGCCTGCGTCATTTCATTTTCAGCGTTGATGTCTTCCATAGGCGTTTTCGAGGAAAAACGGGTCGTGCCTGACGAGGTGGAATAAACACTACTTTGCGCTGCCAATTCTGCTGCGGGTACAAGCCAAAGCATTCCGGCAGCGAGTGTGGTCATGGTCATTTTGCGAATCATAGGTCTTGATTTTTAGTGGCCATCTTCTTGTTACGCTTGTCAAAACTGAACGTGCGGGATATGTTGAAACCATAGTGGATATCTCCCTTGCCCCAGCTCCCGGCTGTTTCACCTATAAACTGTTTTTCAATCATACCCAAAGAATTGGTGAAGTGGAGTTGAAATACGTGGCCGCCTGTTTCAATATCCACACCAAAAGACATCGAGTCATGGTAGGGCGCGGTCGCTGTGTTCTTCTCTCTGGCTGTCCAGAAATACTCGCCGTTAACCGATACACGTTTGGATATTTTGTAACGTCCGCCAATTCCAACGGCAAGCAGCAATTTTTCATCACCGGTCACTTCCGGATGATTTCGGAACAGGTAGGAGGGAGATAGCTGTAGTGACAATCTTTCAGAGAATTTCCGGGCGATCAGAGCCTGGGCTGTGTAGTAGACTTTATCCTGAAATTCAAGATCGCGATTGGCCGTAGCAACGCCCGTTCCGCCAAAAAGCGTGACGGAAACAGGCATCACCCGGGCTCCTGTTGTCTGTTCGAGCAGTTTGTATTTTCCAAAAACATCATACACTTTTTGAGAAGTGCTGCGCCCGAGTCCGACCATAAACCGGTCGGTAATACCATACTCAAAACCCATGCGCATTGTAGCCTGGTCAAGACCGAAGAATTGGTAAGCGCCTGAATTAAGTCTTCCGAAACGGTGTGATATACGGAAATCCAGATGTTTTTTCTTCATCGTTTCTACCGACTGGCCATTCACGACGCGCGTTGATTTAAATGTGGCTGTGACGGGATAGGTTTGTATACTGTCGCTTTTTGCCAGCTGATCCAGCAGATCATCCTGCGCGAAAGAGGTAAATGGAAGAAATAATAAAACAAAAACGCGGAGTGATTTCATAGGAAGTGAGCGTGCTTTATACAGTTACGGTTAAAGTATTACCATCTGCCGAAGCGGCCGCCTTGTATGTGCGCAACGCGGTGGTAGCTGGCCCTTGCTCTACAGCACCTGTGAGCGAGAACTCTGAAGAATGGCTCGAGCAGAACAGATCATTTTGCTGACTCCGGTAACGCAGTGTACTTCCTTCATGGGTACAAATTTTTGATAGCGCCACGTATCCGTTGGAGGTTGTAAATGCAACCAGCACATCTCCGATCACTTCAAAAGAACCAGCCGTTTTTAGTTTTGCATAGGTGCTGTTTGTCAGGTCTACCGTGAAATTGATGCTGTTGCCAGTCGTTGTTCCGCTCACCCCGGAGCCTGCGCCGGCTCCCGGATCCGGGTCGTCCTCTTTCGAGCCGCAGGATGTCATTGTGGTTCCAAGGCAGTAATAAGCCATCAAAGTTGCTGAGCTTAGTCCCAGACTTCTGAGGAATTCTCCTCGTTTCATTGATTCTTCTCTAGTCTTCATCGTGATATAATTGATTGATTGTTAACAATATGCAGGCATAACTAGCGGTTGAATACAGGCGTGTAGCGTACGGAAAGCCACATGCCGGTTGTGATCAGATTGACTTTTCCATAGCCAACACCTTTCAATGGCAGTTGGATGTAAGGCTCAGCCATGATCGACAATTGGTTTGAAATCCGGCGTTCATATCCGGCAGATGCGTTGAGGTGGCTTAAAAGAAACCAACCCGTTTTACCCTGCCAGCCTGTATACTGCCCGTGAACATACTGCTCGTACTGATAGGTGTATTTTTCTTTCTGTACGTAATAGGAGCTCATGCCCGCGCCTGCAAACCAGCGCGACTTTTCAGTCTGAGTCAGGTCATAGCGCAGTCCGAGCGGAATTTCGATCATGGTACACATGCCATCTACAGAATAAGGCGTATTGATGTTAGTGACATAAGGACTCAATGCATATTCTCCACCTCTGGCCCGGTAGTCTTTCACACTTCTGACAACCCCGGTTTGTATGTATAACTTACGAAGTATACTATATTCCAGCTTCAGCGATACAGCCGAGCCGGGTTTGGTGAAATTTTTCAAACCTACGGTGGTCATGTCCGGTGAATAGCCAAACCGAAAGGCGAGTTTTGGTGAAAGATCCCTCGTCTTTTCCGCTTCGGGCATTGGCTGTTGCTTAGCTGGCGTAACCTTTGGCAGGATTAAAGGTTCGTTCAGGCTCAAAGGCAGACTGTTCAAAGGATTGATCACCCAATTCGCGTCTTTATCTGCCGTTGCCTGTTGATCAGTTTCGATCTGATTTTCTTTTCCTGCCGCCTGGTTTTTAGTTATATCACGAGTTCCGCTTTGGTCTGTATTTGCTTTATTGACAGAGCTATCTGCAATATCCTTGGTTTGCTGCAATGCGGCTTTTTCAGGTGATCCAACTGATCTTACACCGCTTTTGTCGAAATCATTTTGTCGAGATGCATAGGGTTCAGGCGACTTTGAATATTTCAAACTAGCAGAAAGTATTGTCTTTTTCGTAGTGTTTGGGACCGTGTGTTTTGGGTTCACGGCCTTATCTGCTACCGATGTGATTTTGTCTGAATTAATGTCGGTTTTGTAGGAGACACCAGAATCCTTGTTGGTCAGCGTTGACCCGGCCTGATCTGCCGGGTTCGCGGTAGTAACCGGTTTATCAACTACAGGATTTTGAGCCTCTGTCTTGAACTGACGCGTAACGTAAGCGGCGTCATTGGATGAATTTTTAAACAGATAATAACTCAATCCTGCAGGAATCATCAACCCCAACAGTGCAAGTGGCCACCATTTTTTCAACCACGAAAGCGTGGTTTTTCCATCATGGCGATCCAGGCGCCTACGTAAAGTGTTCCAGTCTTCGGGTTCATAGTTGGATTCAAACTCTTCGGATGACATTCTGAAGAGTTTGTCCAGTTCGTCATCTGGCAACTCTGTCATAATTGTCAGTGTTAATTTTCGATAATAATTCTCTAAGTTTTTCCCTCGCCCGTGAAAGGTTTGATTTCGATGCGCCGACTGTGATATTCAACTGCTCTGCAATTTCATCATGGCTATAACCATCCATCACATACAAACTGAAAACAAGTTGGTAAGCGGGCGTAAGGGTTTGAACCAACTTTACCAATTCCTCATAAGCAAGCTTACTGATCACAGATTCCTGAACCGGAAATTCTGCGGCTGCTTCCTCGTGCACAAACACAACCTTGCTCACCTCATGTCTGTGATAGTCGATGGCAGTATTGATGATGATCCTTGCAAGCCAGGTTTTGAACGGGCGTTGCCTGTCGAAGCTTTCAAGTTTTGTAAATACCTTAAAAAACCCATCATTTAATATTTCCCGCGCTTCATCTTTATTTTTCGAATACCGCAAACAAACACCCATGGCATATCCGTAGAACTGTCTGTAAAGCACCTCCTGACTACGACGGTTGCTTTGCAAACAGCCATCGATCAATTCATCAATCGCTGCGGAGTTGTATCCGGGCATGTTTATCGCTTTTTGATACAGATACGGAGAAGTTGCAAGAAGGGTTGCGTGGGTCGCAAAAAATATTTTAAAAGCAAAGTCTTCATCGACCGCTTCGAGGCATTATGCATAGATATTGCCCGAGAGATGTTTTTTGTTACAGGCAGAAATTGTCTTTGTTTCACAGCGGCCTAGGGTATGAGTGCATGAGGTTGATGTAGAGATAGTTGTTTGTCTAGTCAGTTTTTTTAAATTTAACTAACATCTTATGCATGAGCATTTTAACCTTAAAGAAAATGGAAAGAATATTCAGTCAGGCTGTGTGCAGTTTTTCGTCTTCGAGTGGGCGATATTTAATCCCTTTATTTTTGCAGGGTATATAAATGGTTTTCTGAATGATACATCAGGTTGTCATAAATGTCAATTTTTATGATCTTTTGCTTGTGAAGATTTTCAAGGATGTAGTTGTTGCGGTGAAGGTATTGAAAGCCAAAATAATTCTTAAAATCATTTTTCCCAGGACTGTTCGAGGGTTGTCTTGGATGTGTTGATTCGACAAGTTTAAAACAGAAGTCCTCGTATCCACTGTCCTTTATAGCAGTCTCCAGCACTGTCCAACCACTTGTGTTTTCTATATACTTTAACTTTTCGGTGTAACCAGGCCAATTCGGCAGGTAAAGATCTAGGATGCTGCCTTTAGCATGTGGACGTAACCATTTTATTGCCTCATAGGCCTCAGCGGACTGCCAGCATCTTGCCAGGAGTTGTTTCCAAAAAATCCGCATTTCTTTATTCAAACCTGCCGGGAATAGCGCCCTTTCGTGAAGGTAATCAAAGCTATACCAAGTCTGGGTTGTAATTTCTTTGTGGGATGCGGACGGAGTAAAACTTAGCTTAAACTTAAATAGAGAATGATTAGGATCAGGCGCGAGTGCCCGTGAGCGTTGTCCGTGTTTCATGAAGTCCGTGATTTCTATCGTATAAATAAATAATATTTAACTTTCAATCTTTCAGTAGTTCAACAGTTCTATTGAAACATCAATTGAAAGACTGTAAAGCGGATTGAATGTAATTTTCTGCACTGCAGCCATAGCGGGTCATCCAGCTCAAAGAATTTTGGCTGTAGTCTATATGGTCGTGTTAGCAAACTTCGCACTTAGTTTGCCGTGGTTTCTTATTTTGCTGGCCAGCAATGAAAAAATTTCTGATCAGTCCGAATCAGACTTGTACAGTAATTAAATAGCTTTATTTCCCCGGTAACGTTCTCTGTTAAATATTTGCAGGAAACATTCAGCTTTGAGCTGCATGATCTGTTTTCGAGGTTTGTGGCGAAATTCTTAAGAGTTCGATTCTGCTGGGTTTCTTCCAATAATAGGAGGGTATGTATTTTAAGTACCCTGATTGGTGTAGATCATCCATAACTCTGACATAAGTAGCTGAGCTGGATATCTTTGCTAAAGCCATCACATCATAACTGTAAAGATACATGGGGCCTGTAGATTCCTGTTTTTGCCAAAGGCATACTAGGCTAACGTACAGTGAAATATGTGTTTTGCTAATATTTGGATCTGTTTCTGACTTTTGGAAAAAGCCTGTCAACATTTGGGCAGTTTTCATCCTTGGACAGGTAAGTAAATGCTAAATATTTTTGCCACGTTTACGACTCATTGAATTCTCACTGTGGTCTTCAGGGTGGTTTTGCTGAGTGTGGCTGTGGGAATGTGTATGTTGCTGGGATTGATCCTGCTCCTGTCTGAGACGCTGCTGATTTTGGTCAAAAACAATCAGTGTTTTGAATTTGGGGTTGGCTTCAATGAATATTTTTTGTTCTCCTGCCTCAGATTGCAGCGTTGCAGGTGATCGGTTACCCTTTTTAAGCGACTCTATCAATTCTCGTTTCGTTGGCTCAGAGAGATTTTCTTTTATTGGCAACTGTGATAAAGACTGGTAAAGGTCAAAACCGTATCTATTGTTGTAACGCTGCATTTTATAATTGCCGTTTGTTTCATGCTGTTTGAAGTCAAGGGCTAACCAGCTGTTGTAAAGCCTTCCTTCCTTGCTAACCAGTTCTTTATGCACAGACCTGCCGTCTAAAAGATTATAGGCTTCCTTGCGGGTGATGTTACCTTCCCTTAGTACAGCGAATCGCTGGGTGTAGGTCTGTGCATTATCTGCCTTTTTGAGTGTAGATTCGAAACTATTGAAAAAATACCTATCAGTTTCTGCTGATTTTCTGAAATTTAGTGTCGAGTTGACTATATCTGCGCCATATTTTGCCTGATGATTGATCACAAAGTTGTCTTTACCGGCTTTGATGTTTTCTTCCAGAACTGAGCTTAAGCCTGTTCCAAAGCCTGAGAATTTGATCTGATCTCTGAGATATTCAAAGTTTTTCTGGTTCATGATTAAAATAGTGACGTTTAGAAATAGTTAAAGAGATTTTGCCCGTACGATCTGACGGTTTGAGAGTGCTAATTTCAGATGGCGTCCACCATTTTTCTCGCTCAAAGCGATCCAAAACCTTTTCTGCTCAGGCAGGGTGAAGGCCGGAAAAATGTAAATGATCTCGCTTTCTGTGCCTGCGGCAATAGTGCCGGTGTGATTGAAAATTTGGAGTGGAGTGACCGGATCTGACTGACTTGCTGTTCTTTTAATCCGTTTTAGATCACTGATCCAAAATTTGTCTGACTCAATATGATAATTGACACAGGTAGAATTTTTTATCTTCAATCGCAGGAAAAAAATATCCTTGTTCACATACAACCCTGTCATGGCTATTTTTACGCCGCCCTTTTTGTCTTTAATCCATTTGCGTGCAGGCTGTGCCACTGCAGCTTTTTGCGCTAGCATTTCGAGCTGCTTTTGGCTGGTCAAATCTGAGAACAATGCGTTTTGCGATGGGCTACTGACAACATCGATCACAAATTGCATTGGATCTTGCTGATAGTCGACAAGAAATGTGTGAATACATCCGTCAGCTGTGATCACAGTAAGATTGGTCTGCTGCAATTGCGGATTAGCTGCTTTGAGCTGTAGCACATTTTGTACTCCCCGTGCCTTCTGAGCCAGCACATAAGCACTTCCCTTGTCAACACTTTTAATAGGATAAGTGAAAACCAGATTGACTGTTTTGTTACAGCTGATATGTATTGGAAGCGCTGCAGATACGTAGAGCTGATCCTGTTGACAGATGGCTGAAGTTGTGCAAAAAAACAGTATTAGAACGTGAATAAGAAGTGTTTTGACTTTCATTTTTAAATTAGTTATTGTGAAAATTGTATGACTATCTGCCGCTTTTCAGCAGGATCTGATAACCTGCCCTCAGATGGACCTGCTGCAATTTTACTTTACGGCTAAACAGGGTTTTGGCAGCTTGAATACCTGCGCTTGCTGCCTGGGCGCCAACTGAGGGGTCAAGACTGGCGATTGATAAAGATTGAATCTGTTGAGCGGCTGACTGCTTGGTCACTTCACGTTCAATGGCTCCTGGTACGTAGATGCCCAAAATCCCGTCGAGATCATACGCTGAAAGACTTACCTGAAAAATAGAATTCTCTAATCGGATCGTTTTAATGGAAATCAAAACACGTTCGGAATTCACTGACGCAGTCCCATACACGAAGCTGTCTTTGGGTATGAGCCTGCCTGAAATATAGGCGTCTGTAGTAAGCCTGATTTTAACGGTTGAGCCAGACAGCAGTGTTTGATCCTGATCTATTACAGCTCTGAGCGCATTGTCATCTTTAGCTATAAGATCATCGTCTATCGAGAAAAATCCCTTCAAAGAACTTTCAATAGCGCCGCGCGTGATCATCAGCGAGTCATCATCAGCAGATGACATTGTAGATATCTCCTCATGTAAGCTCTTAGTTGTCACCTTTCGGATCGATTCATTCTGATCGCTGTTTTGAGCCTGCACTTTTTGGTTTAGTCTTTCTGGGTGCTGGATTTCGATTACCTTATCAAGCAGCTCGTTGAGCTGTGCCATTTCCTGATCCTGGCCGAAAGTGTCTGGCTGTGCATCTGTTATCATCTGCTGTAGTTTTTTTAGCTGTTGATCAGGAATATGTGCTTGTTGATTGATGGGTTCTGCGGAATTGAATTCAGGCTGTGGACTAGCAGATAAAACTGAGTCAAGCGCTTTGAGTTTTTTCGCCATCTGAAGATGGGGCTGCTCTATATAGGTTCTGCCATTGTAGCGCGCCGG
>DASYHR010000777.1:0-4360 GCA_035998385.1 Dyadobacter sp.
AAACCCATTTCCAGGGCTGATCATTACCGTAAGAAGGAGCCATACAGGCAGCTTCTGTAATTTTCTCAATATCCTCAGCTGATGGTAATTTTTCTATTGCTGTCTTCGGTAGCGAGTCACAAATCTGAATTGCGTTTTCAAGGTAAAACGGCAGTTTACTGCTACGAAAGCTAATTTGTTTTACCGAGGATTGCTGATTCGCGATGATTTCTTCCAGATCCACATAGTATCTGCCGGAGTCTGTAAACTGATCCAACAGAATGCGCCGGCAAACATCTGTTACGACACCACCGCCAAGGGTTACAGCGCTGGCAAGCTGCGGCCAGGTAGAGATGGATTGACCCACCTCGAGTAACGATGCCCTGCCTCTTACTGAGCCCTTGTTAGGTTCCACAATCCTCATGACCAATCCCATGCGCTCCTGTGGCTGAATATTTTTGAATTTCTCAGACGGTATTCCATTCAGCAAGCCGTGGAAAATTGGGCGTTTTGGATCCAAATCAAATCGTTCGACGTCGAGCATGCCTCTGTCGCTGGTTTCCATGACCACCGGAATATGATTTTGGCGTGCAAGTTGTCTGCTGGCGAGCTTTATTTCGACATCGTCGCATTCATCAACAAGAATGTCCAGAAGACCTCCGGCGGTGAGGAAATCCGGTAGATTCTGTTTTGTAATGCCTTCCATGTAACATTTAATTGTTATATAGGGGTCTATTTCAGCAATTTCGCGTGCTGTTACTACACACTTGTTCAGCCCTATATTGTGAAGTCCTGTTTTAAGTCGGTTCAGATTGCTGAGTTCGACTGTATCAAAGTCGGCAAGTTTCAGCGTATTGCAAATACGCTCTGTCGCGATACTGATGGCAACGGCATGCCCTACAGATAGCCCTATGATGCCAATTTTTTTGGTTGAAAGTTCTTCCTGTTCTTTGGGGGATATTTTATAATGATTCCGGCTTGTACGTAACTTTACAAATTCGTACTCGCCCAGTATATGAATGATCTTGTTGCTCCACGGATAAAATAACCACGTTCCTTCGAGATTGGGATCTTTGTCTTTCAGCCATTCCGTATACATGCGGTCCAGCTCTTCAGCAGTAAAACGTGAACGCGGATGCTGAATTTTGAATAATTCCTTTTTTTGCGAAGCGAAGAGGTCGACTATAGAAATTCCCGGATGTTTCTCCTTCAGAAAGTCAATCTCTGCACAGACAGATGTGGCAGTGTTATTCAGTACGACGGGTGTAAAGATTTTATCTAATTCTTCTTTGTGGTACATTGTTCAAAAATTACGCTAATTGATCCAGCCTCAGAGTGTAGATGTCTACCTGATATGGATGTGGCATACACTCCATCACTTTATTCAGCAAAGTGGGGAGGGTATTACCAATGTTTTCAGGTGTGTGCAAGATGGATTTGAGACAAGGAGGTAATTCAAACATGAATTAATTTGCTTGCTCATTTTTGTAAATGTAGGCTTCTGTCGACAAGTAACAAAATATTTCCACAGTTTACCCTTAATTGTTTACCATGAAGTAATATGATAATATAGTTTTATGACCTTTGTAGTACTTTTATACTACAACAAGGTTTATAGAAAGAAGACTATATTTACCCACCTTTATTGGTATTACCTTTAAGATTACTAAAAATACCCCATGGAACATTCAGAAAAAATCAGCATCCTCTATGTTGATGATGAAATAAATAATCTGAACTCATTTAAAGCAGCCTTTCGTCGTGATTTTAAAGTTTTGCTGGCGTCGTCGGGCCAGGAGGGGCTTGCTATGCTGGAGACGAACGTAGTACATGTGATTATTACCGACCAGCGCATGCCGGAAATGACAGGTGTGGATTTCCTGATTGAAGTGTTGAAAAAACACACAGATCCGATCAGGATTTTGTTAACCGGCTACACGGACATTAACGCGGTGATTGATGCGGTGAACAAGGGACACATCTATTACTACCTTAATAAACCCTGGGATGAGCAGCAATTGAAGATTATTATCAAAAATGCCTACGAGATATTCAGGCTGAGAGAAGAAAATAAGGAGTTAATATCCAAACTTATTGATGCGAATAATCAGCTCGAATTTTTGCTGCGTCAGAAGTTAATTTCCTGAAAAATAACTTGTTGTATGTCTTTATGTGACGTGCTGCCTTTGAGTTGCTCAATCTCACTCCAACCATTTTTACACTGAATTGTTTGGCGACATGGGTAATTATTAAAAGCACAGCCGCCATTGCAATGGTGAAAAACAATAATGCTGCAAAAAGCAGGTTGCCGATAGCTTCAAAAAAAATTGCTAAATCCATCTCTTCTCAGGTTTGTTGTAGGAGAGATAATTAAAAAGCCATACCAGATGTCATAGACATCTTTCTAGTTAAAATCTGAGTTGTAGCTGGTACTATTTTTGATACATATTCTGGCATCAATAAAGTATGAAACAAAAATCAGACATTATGAAAAAGATAATAGGTGTAGGCGTGGTAACTGGAGTTGTACTATACACGTTTTTCAGATCCCTTTCTAAAAAGGTGCATCACAAACTAGATACAGGTAGTACTGAAATTCAGCCTCATTTACACTAGGGTTGAATAAATGCCTGCAATGCTGACGTCTAACGTATGCATTGCAGGTGTTTTTATTTACTTTCAGGCTATTTTGTCGTTAAACAGCTTCAATGTACGCTCCCAGGCAAGCTTCGCAGCTTCCGGGTTGTAGCGTGTAGGCGCACTGTCATTTAAGAATGCATGCTGAGCTCCCTCATATATGTAGATTTCATATTTGACTCCGGCAGACTTCAGAGCCTCCTCATAAGCCGGTATTCCTGCATTGATACGCTCGTCAAGCCCACCATAGTGGAGTTGCATTGCAGCTTTGATTTTTGCAACGTCCGCTGCCTCGGGCTGCCTGCCATAGTACGCCACGGCAGCGTTTAGCTTTGGATCGTATACGGCCAGCTGATTCGAAAGGGCACCTCCCCAACAAAATCCCACCACTGCAGTTTTCCCATTACTTTCAGGTCGTGCTCTGAGGTAATCCAGTCCTTTGAGAAAATTATCCAGATTTTTTGCGGGATCAATTTTGGCAAACATAGCTCGCGCCTCGTCCTCATTTTCCGGTGTACCCCCAAAAGGTCCAAGTGCATCAGCAGCTAATGCGGTATATCCGCTTTTGGCCAGCCGCCTTGCAATGTCTTTTGTATGTGGATTTAATCCTCTGTTTTCGTGAATAACCAGCACGCTACCCCTTTTTTTACTTGCTTTGGGTTGAACAAGGTAGCCTTTCATAGTGGCTCCCTCCACAAGATACCTAACGTCTTCGGCAATAATATCCTCATCCCGCTCAGATATTGTGGCCGCATTGGCGTAGCTCACCTCTAACATGGGTAGTAAGGCTAGTGCTGCCGTTGTTCCGCCAGCCAGTTTGGCTAGTTTTTTGAGAAAAATATCCCTTGATAATGGCTTATGGGTATATTCGTCGAAAAGATTGATGATACGCTGATCCATTGATATAGAATTTAGTAGCTGACGTAAATATATAAAGTTCGCCTGTAATCCTGGTTGATCGCGAGAAGTATATGTTGTGACAACCAGTCATGGGAAATCTGGCATTGTATTTTCAAATAGCTTTACAGGTAACCGTTCGCTTTCAACACCATCGATTTTAATTTTGATTACAATGAAAAAACTGAATGTCAAAGCTGATATAACGATCAAAGCACCCGTCGGTAAAGTATGGGAAGTACTCGTAGCTCCAAAATTTATCAGGCAATGGGATGCGCTGCCCGAAGATTTTCAGGATTATTATCTTGAGGTGGGAAGGGAAATAGAATGGGCGGGAAATTCCAGAATCGTCGTCACTGAAATGATCGCGCAGGAACTGCTTGTGGAATCGCTTTTTTTCAGTAAATGGGATATTGCGCCGTCTGAATGTAATATCCATATTTCTTATACACTGACAAAAGCGGGTGACGGTGTAATGCTATTTGTAGAAATCGGAGATTTTTCTCAACTAAAGGATTCTTCCCAGGTTTTTGCTCAGTATTCCGACTTCGCTGCTAAAGCTCTGGGAAAGATCAAAGCGCTGTCTGAGAATAAAGTTTGACTTCACACAAGGTTTATAAGACTTGGGGTGGCATTGGAACTCAATGCTACCCCGAGTTATTTTTAGACCTTCACACCGCAATAAGCAAACAGAATCGAGTGTTTCTATTCAATGAATAAGCTAAATTTGTAACAAGTCCGCAAAAGATCGGATCGTTTAGTGAATAATTTATTTAGAATAATTATTAATTAATAAACTAGCTCTGTTATTTTTGTCCTGATTCTTGTCCTATGGAAGCCAACGAAA
>DASYHR010000786.1:0-1542 GCA_035998385.1 Dyadobacter sp.
AAAAATATACAGGAGTATGCGCGTTCGGTAGGGTACCAGCGCAACGAGGTTTCTTTAAGCCTGTTGAACAAAAAGACTGCAACTTTGGGCGTAGTGGTACCAACAATTAGTAATTACTATGAAACGGCTGTAATTGAAGGACTGCACAATGTACTTCAGCCGATGGGCTACACGCTTAATATCTGTGTGACCAATGAGAGTTATCTACTGGAGAAAGAATACCTGTCCAAACTTCTTTCGAACCGGACCGAGGGGATATTCCTTTCCGTTTCTCAGGAAACTTATGACTCAGGATATTATGAACACCTTGAACAGGTAATTCAGCGTAAAACGCCCCTGATTTTTATCGACCGCGAGTTTGAAGATTTTGAAACAAGCCGTGCTACTGTCGACGATTACCATGGAGCGTTCGCGGCGGTGGAGCATCTGGTCAATATGGGCTACAAACAGATTGCTCATCTGAAAGGCCCGAACGGCCTCACAGTTTCAGAACAGCGATTCAAGGGATATAGGGATTGTCTTATCAAATACGATTTGCCGGTTCGTGAAGAGCTGATCATTAATACAAATTTTAAGGTTGAAAGTGCGATTTTGCCTGCCATGCGCCTTCTGGAAATGGATACTCCACCGGATGCTATTTTTGGCGTAAATGATCAGGTTGCGATTGGAGCGATGCGTGTTGCAAAGGATAAAGGCTTACGGATTCCTCAGGATATAGGCTTGGTTGGGTTTGACAATTCTCCTATATCTGCCTATACTTTTCCTTCGCTTACCACTGTAAGTCGCCCAGGGAGAAAAATCGGTATGGAAGCTTCGCGTTTGTTTTTAAGCCAGTTGAATGCCTCGGACGATTACACCCATGAAGGAATTGTATTGCCATCGGAGTTAATCATCAGAGAGTCGTCGTTGCGGTTCTGAAAAGTAAAATATAACTATGGTGGATCAATCAAAAAAATGACAAATGTTTCTTTTTAAGGAAACTTTTCGTTAGTTTTAGTTATTACTTCATCACACAATGGATCAACTTTTTAACGTCGTTTTTCTTGAAGAAGCTTTCAGGTTTCTTCAAAGTTTGGACAAAAAACATGCTGAAAAAATTCTTTATAATATTCGGAAGTCACAAACCAGCAAAGATCCTGAACTTTTCAAGAAGTTGAATGAAGATATCTGGGAATTCCAGACTCTGTATCACGGTCATCAATATCGCCTGCTTGCTTTTTGGGATAAAATGGCTGCAAGCGATACAATAGTTGTATCATGGAATGGATTCGTGAAGAAAAGAAGTAGAGTACCGGAGAACGAAATAGAAAGAGCTAAGCAATTGAGAGCAAGATATTTTGCAGAAAAACAAAAGGACCGATGAAAATATACAGGTTAGATCAGGTGCAGGATGAGCTTATTGGCGAAGTAGGTAGTGCGGATAGGGATAGTTATGAGTATGCGTTGCAAATGGATCTTATCGGAACTGCGATTCGGCAGATCAGGAAAGAAAGACATTTGACGCAGGAAGAGCTGGGTAAGCTGGTGGGGGTTCAGAAAGCG
>DASYHR010000210.1:0-2713 GCA_035998385.1 Dyadobacter sp.
CCGTGTTGCATGGAACATCTGACGGAATCGGGATTACTTGAAGCTATAGAAGCTAAACATTTTCAGAAAAAAACAGGAGCCGCATTTATGCGTGGTGAGAAAAGGTGTGAGTTTTTATTTGACGAACAATATACCAATGGCTGGTCGTATACCTGGCAGGTGAAAAGGGCTGATTTCGATCTTGCTTTGGCTGAAGCGACCAGAGCCAAAGGAGTAAGCGTAAATTTTGAATGTGAGGTACTCAATGTGGATGCAACTAAGGAGCGCCAGATCACTGAATATCGTGATCCGGAAGGCAATATCCATCATATTGAATCCAGATTTATCATTGATTCAAGCGGTTATGGCAGAGTGTTGCCACGACTTTTTGACCTGAGCAAACCATCTGCTTTTACACCTCGCGGAGCAGTTTTTTCGCATTTGGAAGACAACAGAAGAACCGAAACCACAAGTAACAACATATTCGTTCACTCCTTCGATCAAAACAAATCATGGATTTGGGCAATCCCCTTTTCAGATGGTTCTACCTCTGTAGGTATTGTTGGTGACAGAGAAAAAATTGTTGAACTTGCGGCCAACAACGGTGAAAAATACAAGGAATTCATTCGCACTTTTGAAGACCTCAACGGACGTTTTGAGCATTCCGAACTGAAATTTGAACCACGAAATATTTTGGGGTATTCAGTGGGTGTCAAGACGATGTTCGGCGATGGTTTTGTGCTTTCGGGAAATAGTACTGAGTTTCTCGATCCTATTTTTTCATCCGGTGTGACCTTCGCTACTGCCTCAGGATTGTTGTCCGCAAAAATGACGCACAAATATTTACAGGGGGAAAAAGTGGATTGGAAAACAGAATATGAAGATGTGGTTCAAAAAGGTATCAATGTTTTCAGAAGCTATGTAACAGGATGGTATACAGGTGACTTCCAAACGATTGTATTTGCAAAACAAATTGATACTGAGATCAAAAATCAAATTTGTTCAGTGCTGGCCGGGTATGTTTGGGATACGACAAACCCTTTTGTCAAAAAACACGATACGATACTACCTACCCTTGCTAAGGTGATAAAAATGAAGGAAGCACAGGAGCAACAATAGTATATCGGATTCTGAAAGCGGTTCGTCATCAGACCGCTTTCAGAAGTATAAAGCTGTGTTGAGTTCCCTGGTAATGGTTGTAAATCAAAACATATCCGGGTTTGGTTTGCTTTCTCGTTTCAGACAAGACCAACGGAGCAGGCGCCTGCTCGCCAGTCAACAGACCTGCTCCCAGCCAGGTAGCAAACGCGGTCGCTGTGGGATAATCGCCACATACATTTTTGAACGTGTAAACGTCAGCTGCGGGGAATAATCGTTCCCTCACCTGGTCATACAAATAATCTGTGCGGTTGTCACCACTGTATCCGGCAAGTAAAACGTCGATTTCCTCTGCATTGACCTCATTTCGTTCCAGAAAGTAGTTCAGCCGTGCTACCACCTCGTCATGATTAGATTGGTTGAGCTGATCTACATCTACGATTTGTGCCAAAGACTGATCCGATCGGACTCTGTTCACGACAAACATCACAGCAGCCTCTCCACACACCGAACCCGGCGTATCATCCGTTAGAACCGTCTGCGAATTGGCCTCATAGGTTTTGTAGTAGCCATTCAGATAATCAATGTTGTAGTTGTATTCAGATATCTCATCCACACTTCCCAACAGTACTGAATCTGCGCTGTTTTCTTGTAACAATAAAAGGGCGTCCAGCATGGCATTTTCGAAAGCCAATCCCTTGTGTACATGTGTTGTATTGTAGCTTGTGGTTTTGCTGATCAAAGCAAGATTTCCCGCGACTGCGTTGGGCGTGCTCTGCACGAAATTGGTAGGCGTCAGTGTGCCTTCGTTGTAATCTACAATTTGATTCAAAAACTTAAGACAGTCTTCCAGGCCACCATTTGCAGTGCCTAGTATGATCCCGCCAAGTTCAGGATTTTGTTGTATCAGAGGCAATCCCGCCCCCACTCCCATTCTCACAGCTTTGCCCATCCGGCGAAGTAATCCGGCGGGAATTAATTTCCCATAGGCAGGTTCTATCGCGGTGTATCTATTCCCTTTATAATTCACTACATCTCCGCTCCAGAAAGTACCATCAAAGGTTTTCTGAGCAGAAATACAGGCTGATGCTATTATATACATATGCTAAAAACTCACTTTTATTCAGGATTCTCAGGCGGGCATATCTGCCACAGTCATAAAAGCATGTATGATTTGTTGGTAAGCCAACACCTCCGAACTTGTTTGTTCGCTTGTCCAGCTGAGCTCCCTGGCCATCAAATCAGCGACTTCAGGCAGTGCAGCCAATGTCGCTTTCCAATCAATAATCTCAAGGCGGGTACGTCGGGCCAGAAAATCCCGGGGTGTCATTACCATTTCATTCCTGACGGTATATACCACCTCTGCCTTTATAAAACAATGTGCCGGGGCAATCCGGTCTTTTAGATGAGGCTCATGTGCTGTGAGTAGACAAACCTGCTCAGCACGAGACCCGTATTTCTTCACCAGATGCTGGCAAACATCGACCGGCAAATTATATTGATCCGCAAGCTTTTTATAACTGTCATATTGGTAATCCGCCCCTCCCGCCAGTTTGTGCGAATGCGTAGTACATTCATTTCTCTGGCTAAAAAGAAGATCAATCTGATCAATCGCGTCCTTCGCCATCAATCTGTA
>DASYHR010000867.1:0-1929 GCA_035998385.1 Dyadobacter sp.
TCATTCTGTTACTCATGGTCGACAGATGGACATCTGCCAAACTTGCCAGTAGCTCGCGGTAAGAATCAATGGTGTCAATCATCTGCACAACGTGGTCGTACAAATCGCGGTAGTAGGGAACTGACTTCTTGCTCACCAACGGATTATCTTCTCTGATCAATTGATTGATGATGTCTCTGAGTGGCCAGATGAATCGCCGAACCTGTGTAATCTCACGTTTAAGTGCATACAGATCAGCGAGTGTAAATTGTTTGGAACCCCTTATGATCTGGTCTTCCGCCATATCCAGCTGATCGCCCAATTTTTCGAGGATGATAAAGTAGTTGTCTACCACCACATCCATCAGTGCAAACATCAGATAGTCAGCGCCATTCTTGCGGGTTTTACCCACGGACGCCTGCAACCTCGCCAATACAGAAGTAAATATATCGTCATTGAGTTCTTCCTGAAACGATATCAGGTAGTTATGACCCAAAACAAAACTGACGTGTTCGGCGCTGATAGAAAGTGGTTTTTCGTTATCAACGTGAAGCATTTTCAATGTCACGAAAAGATGACCGCTGTCGTAAAGTTCGATTTTAGGTTTATGTTCCGTATTGACGACATCTTCCAGCAACAATGGGTGCAGCTCATAAAGTGCCCCGAGTTTCTCGATCAGCGAAGTTTCATGAATTCCATCAACATTCAGCCAGGTGATCAACTCCTCTGCACGCTCTCCCGGAACGCACTCAAACAATGATTTGACAACAGTTTCTGAAAATACCTTTTCATTATACTGAATCTTCCTGATGCTCGTTTTTAGCTCCGTTTCCGGACCGATATACACAAGCGTTCCCGGAGAAGTAAGCAGGTTATGCCGCTTGTAACGCTTGACTTTCGGCGGTTTTTCTCCTTTTTCAGGTGATAGATTTATGGTGTCAGATGTATTCAAGGTACACTTTACTTAAGGTGGAATACCAGCAAGGGAACGTGTGTATCAATCACCAGTTTTTTTGTAACGCTCGGATTGATCAAAAATTCTTCAATAAAGGAACGCTCCCGCGATGACATAATCAACAGGTCGGCCTGTACTTCGTCACAATATTGCTCAATCCCGTCGATAACGTATCTTGCATTCCGCAACACAATATCCTCATCAGCAATGGTGAACTCGCTTTTGATTTCGCTAATATATTGATTGTCAGGTTGAATGTCGGGCTGTGTATCAGCACTTACTTTGAGTAGTTGTAATTTTGCTCCCAAATTATTCATCAGCACGAATACTTCGCGCAGAATGTCTTTTTCCTCATATTCAAATTGTGTTGCGTACACCACACGGCTGAATTTTTTGGGCGTCACCTGCGGCGGTATAATCATGACCGGGCAAGGCGAATGCAACGCAATATTTGTAGCCGAGCTACCAATCAGTTTGTCGAGAAATCCACCCGTTCCTGTGCGTCCCATGATTATCAGGTCAGGATTATGTTCTTTCACAGCTTCTTCAACGGCCGACTCAACGCCGCCAATACTCCATATCGTGCTGGCCTGGTAACCTTCATCTTTTAAAGTCTGCGCATATTCATCAAGCCGGTTTTGAAACTGCTCTTCAAGCTCGGCCGTTGCCGTGTAAAAATCAGGTGAACCAACTCCCGGTAACACATTACCCTGCATCACATTCGCATCCGCCATGTAGGGCTGGTAAGCGTGTAGGATCAGCAGTGATGTTGTTTCTTTGTCGGCTATTATTTTTGCCGCTGCAAGCGCGCGGTCAGCGTTTTCAGAGAAGTCTACGGGAATGAGGATTCGATTCATGTGGAAAGTGGTTAAATTCAGAAATAGTAATCAATTTTTTTCCCTGGTAAGTTAAATCCAACTGGTGATGATCAATCCGGATTAAACTAAAAATAACAAATAATTAACATCACTATACGAAGAGGTTCAAATATCATG
>DASYHR010000870.1:0-3937 GCA_035998385.1 Dyadobacter sp.
GTACCTGGTATATCTGTCACTATATTGTATCCAGGTGGTAAGGTAAGTGAGATCCAGGAAAAACAACTTACTACCCTTGGGCATAATGTGAGAGCCATTGAAGTCGATGGTACCTTCGATGATTGTCAAAAGCTTGTGAAAGAAGCATTTCTGGATGAAGAATTATCTGCAAAGTTTAATCTTGCATCCGCCAATTCGATCAATATAGCCCGTCTGATCCCTCAGTCCTTTTACTTTTTTGCGGCCTATGCACAACTTAAAAAGTTAAACAAACCTGTGGTATTTGCTGTACCTAGCGGAAACTTCGGGAATTTAAGTGCGGGCTTGCTTGCATTTAAAATGGGACTCCCTGTTCATCGATTCATTGCTGCTACCAACCTGAACAACGCTGTTCCACGCTACCTGAGCAATGGATCCTACGAACCTCTCCCATCAGTCGAGACAATATCAAATGCGATGGATGTTGGAAATCCAAGTAATTTCGTCAGAATGACACGCTTGCTAAATGATGACTTCGTTTTAATCAACGAAAAAATTGCGGGCTATTTCTTTAATGACTCGCAGACAAAAAAAGCAATGCGTGAGGTCTATGGAAATACAAGTTATGTATTGTGCCCGCACACAGCAGTGGCTTATAAAGCGCTCGAAGAATACAGGCAAGATGATGACTCTGATTTTACCGGCGTATTCCTTTCTACTGCTCATCCGGCTAAATTCATCGATCTCGTAGAAGAGACGCTCGGTAAAAAGATAGAAATACCTGAAAGGCTGAAAGAATTGCTCTCTATTGAAAAAGTATCCATAAAAATGGATACTTCATTTTCTTCTTTTAAAAAGCTGTTATTGAGTTGATTAGATATAAATAACAAAAAAAGGATGCGCCTGAGATTTAAACAGACGCATCCTTTCACATACAAGGGCGCAAATAACTAAATGTGCAAGGCATGGAAATCGCAGGTTTTGAAAATTATTTCCTGTTTTGTCTTAATTGATCGCGTCACCTCTAAGTAGTCTGAATCTTTTCCTTGCATCAGCTACGAAAATACTTCCCGGATATTTTTCCATCAATTCCTGAAACATCCGCATCGCCTCCTCCTTATTGTTTAATTTTTCCTGGTGCAATTTTGCCATCGTGTAAAGCGCATCGTCACCCAGTATATCTACTCCAAATTTTTGATACAATAATTTAAGAGTCGTCATTGCTTGTTGATTGCTGTCAAGCTTCATATATGTATTGGCAGTTAGCCATAATATCTCATCTGACAAACTATGGTTCTCGTATTTGGTGTACAGACCTTTCAGCATTTCTAACGCTTCATACTTCTTATTTTGAAATAGCATCAGCTCAATATTGGAATACTCCTTCATCGCTGTTTCCGAACTGTCCAAACCGGTGTTATCCATAATCAACAAACCCAGACTATTCGCATCATTCGCAATTTCTCTTGTTGTTGCTTTCTTCAATATGTCCAACACGGATTTTGCCAATTCAAATTCACCTTTAAAATAATGCAGCTTTGCATTTCTGAGTTTGGCTTCATAGCCTAACACATCATCTTTCTGCGATTTTTCAACCTGAGAATAAATCAATGACGCTTCCCAAGGCTCTCCCTGCAACAGATAGATATCACCCAGATCCAACTTACATTTATCTACAAATTTCTTTTCCTGTTTTCCCGCTTCTATCACGTTTTCAAGAATCGAAATTGCCTTTTTGAAGTCATCCATGTAAAAGGCATTCAATATTGCCATGTTCCGGAGTGCTTCGATCGTACGTACATTCACACCCAGTTCATCCACCAGCGCCTGGTATTGCACCAGAAGTTTTTCAACCTCGCTTTTCTTTACAGGATAGGTGTTCTTCACCTGCTCCTCTCTTGAAACGATGGCCATTCTGCGGGATATAGGATAGAGCTGTCCGGTTGGGTACTCCTTTACCAGATAGTCAAATATTTGCATAGAGGAAGCATAATCCTGATTCTGGTGTGCAAGTAATCCCAGACTGTACAGGCGAGCTCCATTATGCTTAAATCGTTTGTCTAAGGCACGTTCCTGTACAAAGGCTTTATAAAAATCTTTCCTTTGGATCTGATACCAGATCAGCAGCTCATTATAGAAGCCTTCATTCGGGTATTTCTGGATACGATCATACAATACCTTTTCCAGCAGAGCTTGTTCCTTTTCATCTTTGGTAAAATCCTGAAGCATTCCCTGTACAACCTCCATGTTCTGATAACGCATGCCATAAGACAACAGCTCATCTATCATCTTCTGGGGTTCATTCAGCTCTCTGTAAATACTCGCCATTTCAAGCTGGAACAAATCTTCACGCTTCGCAACCAACCGGGCATCCTGAAACGTCTTCTTAGCCCAATCGGTTTGACTCATGCTGCGGAATTCCTCGGCAATTTCACGTTTTAAATCAATCCTGAAACCGGTTGCTGCCAACGACTGCTCAAACTTCCTGGAAGCTTCCTGATGCTTACCCTGGGCCTGTGCAACACTGCCCCAAAACAATTGATACCAGGCTTCATTAGGAGCATCAGCCTTGATCTGCTTTTTAAAGAAGGCATCAGCATCGGACCAGGTTTTCAATTTGATTATACATGAAGTATAATTTTTAAGGGCTACTCTATCAAATTGTGATTTGATAATATCCGTATAATAACTGACCGCTTTGGAGCAATCATCCTTTTTAAGATACTCGTCTGCCAGCTCCCGGGTCGTCTGCGCCCGGCCTGCCTGCCCGGCCCCCAGCATAACTCCTATCACCAATAGCCTATAAACCCTTTTCATAATAGATAAAAAAATCTTTTTGTTTATTTATTATCACTTATTAGAGCTGTGGAAATGTGTATAAAGAGCTTATACACTTAAGATTAACAGAGTTATTAACATTTTGTGGAAAACTTTAGGGGTTTATCCACTGAAGTTTTTACTTTTATACACAGCTAAGTAGTTGAAATACAATAATAGAAATTATTTATTGACATTCCTATGTGGGTAAGTGATGTACTAGCTCATGTTTACTTATCCACACTTTCTAAAGTGCATTAACGTCCTGTTAACTTAAATCTGGCAGCCAGTTGTCCACTTTAGCTCATTGCTGTAAAAGATATACACACTAAAACAAGGTTATCCACAAGGTTGTTCACATCTTTGGCCCGGTTATGAACAGATTTTTGAAGATATTCACATAGTTATCCACAGTTCGTGAATAAGAATTGCGAGAAAATCTATAATGTGGGTAAATTCAGGTTGATATCGTTCAGTTCGAAATTGCTTTTGATGAGTAGTTTTTCGGGTAAATAAAAGATTTTTTCGGGCTGCAGGCTCGTTTCAATTTGTCCGGTATCCCATCTTCCGTTTTTATTGGCATCATAGATGACTCTGAGGAAGTACTTGCCTTGTGGAATATGAATGAAGTTGTAGTTGCTGCCCGTTTGTTGGTCAATCACTTTATATTGCTCGTCCATAAGCTGCACGATGTAGGAGATAGCTGTATCAGCATTCATTACGGATCCAGCTAGTGTTCCATAATCTTCATCTTTCATTACCGGATGTTTCATGCTGGTTTTTGCGAGAGTGTCACCCTCTACACTGATCACACTGCCTTTTGGTAGCTCCCATTTAATCGTGTCTTTTGCCGTAGACTGCGCGTTTATTGTTAATTCGTTGCGTGACTTGTTCCATTTGTGAGTCAGGTCTTTCAAAGGTTGCCTTGTAGTTGAATCGGCCAGAAGTTCTATTTTATTCTCATCCAGTAATTGCACAGGTTTATTAAAGACCATCCGATACGTGAATGACTTTGCAAGCGCTTTTCCCAGATCCGGTTTATTGGCAATAGTAAAAGGATCTTTTTGACGATCCTTGCCTCGTGGAGGCAGGAATGCAATTTTTTGCTCAAGTTCAGTGGAAATATTAAGTGAATCAATGA
>DASYHR010000876.1:0-2666 GCA_035998385.1 Dyadobacter sp.
TCATTTGTTATGATCTTAACAATGTATTCTCGAATGCAAAAAAGTTTCATGCCATAGATTCGCTCGCCGTAGAAAGCGACCCGTTCCTGAATACCGCCGATTATAGAAAATATGAAGCTTATAAAATTACCAGACAGCGTATCAATAAGTTTGTGATGTTGGGCATTCCTTATGATCTGAGCGCGGACGCAGAAAAAGAATTTATCGGTAACAATCCTGAAAGCTACGTCACCTATATGTCTTTGGGAAATTATTTCGAAGCACGTAAACAATTTCAGAAAGCAATCGCATACTACAAGCGCTCGCTGACGTATGAGGTCGCTTCCGAAAATGAAAAAAATATTATTCTTGATAAAATAGAGGCCTGTAAGAAAGCGCTGGCCAAAGTTTAATCACATTACAGTCAAGTCATGAGAAACGAAATACCTGATCCCCGATTACAAGCACTGATCGAATACGTTGCCGGGCATTCGCCTTACTACCAGCGAATCTTCAGTGAAAATAATATTGATTACAAAATGATTTTTGCGCCGACGGATCTCACTCAGCTACCCTTTACGACCAAAGATGATCTGGCGAGAGAGAACGATGCTTTTCTTTGTGTTCCCAAAAGTCGTATCGCTGATTTTGTGACCACCTCAGGAACAATGAGTGATCCTGTCGCTTTTTATCTGACTGATTCGGATATTGATAGGCTTGCAACTAACGAGTCGGAATCTTTCCGCTGCGCGGGTGGGAGCGCTGATGATATTTATCAGCTGATGACCACAATTGACAAACGTTTCATGGCGGGACTGGCCTACTGGATGGGAGCGCGCAAAATGGGTGCGGGTATGATTCGGGTTGGTCCGGGTGCGCCGTTTTTGCAATGGGAATCAATCCAACGCTTTTCACCCACTGTGTTGATCGCTATTCCTTCTTTCATTCCGAGATTACTCGACTATGCTGAAGCAAACGGAATCGACTTTGCAGCTTCAAGTGTTAAATCGATAATCTGTATCGGCGAACCTATCAGGAATGCCGATTTTACTTACAATGAATTGGGAAAACGAATCACTTCTCAATGGGATATTAAACTTTATTCTACTTACGCATCTACTGAAATGGGTGCTGCCTTCACTGAATGTGAATATGGGAATGGCGGTCACGTCAATCCTGATTTGTTGATACTGGAAGTGGTGGACGAGGATGGAAAGGCAGTGGGCGAAGGCGGACTGGGTGAAGTGGTGGTAACGACACTAGGCGTGGAAGGTATGCCTCTGATCCGTTACAAAACCGGAGATCTATGCCATGTATACTATGAACCTTGCAAATGCGGAAGGACCAGCGAGCGCCTCGGACCGGTTGTGGGAAGAAAGCAACAGATGATCAAATTTAAGGGAACGACGATATTTCCGCCTGCAATTTTCGATGTTTTGGATATGGTGAAAGAGATTGAGCTGTACCAGGTTGTGATCTCAAAAAATGAATACGGGAATGATGAAATTTCGGTGCTGTTGCCCCTGAATCTGTCCAATCCCACGTTCAAAGAAATGCTGCACTCGCTGTTTAAATCCAAACTTAGGGTATCTCCGCAGCTGGAATTTATTTCCGCTCAAGAACTCAACTTCAGAATATACAAACAGGAAAAACGCAAACCTGAAAAATTGATATATATTTGATTTGTCTCTAACCTGTAACAAATCGAACTTATGAAATCTCTGTTTTACGCAACGATCGTAACGGTATGTTTATGCGCTGTGGATACTTCTTTTGCTCAGCGTGTTGACCTTAAATCTGGCAGTGTAGATGCCCTGTCCGGTGAAAAATCTGTGAACATTGAGTATGATTATTCGTCCTTCGGTGTTGGCAAATTCGCTACAGAAAAAGAATATCTTGACAAAAAAGCAGCAGAGTACAATGCCAAAGAGGCGGGTAAAGGTGATGCCTGGAAAAAAGACTGGGTGGATGACCGGAAAAATAAGTTCGAACCAAAGTTTGAAGAACTTTTCACGAAAGGTTTGGCAGACAAAGGACTCGTGGCTGTACACGGTCGCCCCGATACCAAATACACTTTTATAGTGCATACCAAATTCGTGGAGCCTGGTTTTAATGTAGGTGTAATGCGTAAAAATGCGTCTGTCGATTACGAAATCGAATTGGTAGAATCTGCGAATAAATCTACAAAACTGGCCGAGATTGCACTGGCGAAGGTGCCGGGCGGACAGTTTGGCGGATACGACTTTGATACGGGAGTCCGGATCGCAGAATCCTATGCAAAGGCGGGAAAAACTTTAGCTGCATTTCTGGATAAAAAATTAAAATGAATAGCCATCTGATTAATTGAATTACACGTAAAATGAAAAAGTTCTTTGTTGCAGGTCTTCTGGTTTTAAGTTTTGTGCAGAGTTACGCGCAAAATACACTTGCTGATGTATTCAGCGGAAAAGCGAAGGTGGTGTTTTTAGGGCTGGATTTTACCCAGGCGAAGTACATCGGCAGTCCGGGTTTTACCGATCCGAACGCGATACAAAATCAACATATGGTAAGCTGGAATACACTGATAGAGGCTGAGCCTAAAAAGTTTTCGTTGGAAAAACCGCTTAAACTGAGAGCTGATCAGTACTCAGCAAAAGTTGCGGACATGATCAAACACAACAAAAATGTGAATGTAGCTGACAATATTA
>DASYHR010000212.1:0-4954 GCA_035998385.1 Dyadobacter sp.
CTGATGTTTGACATGCCCGAAATCGGAAATGTAGGTGCCATAATTCAAGGAGTGTGTACCCTTAAAAGTAAAATTCATCGATAGCCAGGAGGCAGTCAGACCGGTATGAATTGCCCAGAACCTATTGTTATTGGTGAATTCACTAGCTGATTCTGGTAAGTTTTCATTCGTACTTCCCTTTGACGGAGACAGAGGCGTACCCATATTGTACCCTCTGTATGACCAGCCATTCTGATAGATGTAATGGTTGAAATAATTTCCATGTTCGAAGATACCTAAACCCGAGGCCGGATTTGCGTTAAACTGGCTCTTGGTTCCTACAACTTCCAAAACAGCCGAGTTTAGAGAGAAGTAAGTTTCCTTCCGGGAAGGACGCCTGTTTCTTTTAGCTGATATACCATTCAGTCCATCCGTATAATTGATAATTTTGAACAGCGATCCATTATCGAATATGTTTTGGCGGTATACACCGAAAGTCCACAGCGGTTGTCGCCAGGACCCTCCGAGATCTATGGTTCCAAAATGATTCCCTATGATTCTGTAATCAAGTTTTTTAGCAGTGATCGTATGCCAGTAAGCTTTGCCGGGACTTAGGTTGTGTAGTGGATCAAGTAGTTTTTCACCTCCCCAAACGACCTGGTGATTGAACCCTGTGTATATATGTAGCCTATTTTGGTTGTCACCAAATTTGAGATAGAATGCCTTTTGATGGAGATACGTCTGCTTTACTAATCTGGTACTCCCATATGCAATGCCACTTCCCTGGAGCATTCCATCGGAGTAAGAGGCTTTAAGTGAAACGTAGTTATTTGTGAAGGCTAGCGCGTAAAATTCGGGTATAGAGAGCTGAATTTTAGGAAAAGGCCGTGCATTACCCGACATAGCCAACGAACCTGAAGTAAGCGTTGTATCCATTACCAAACCAGTAAAAGACTTCTGCTGGCCAGCCAAAAGCTCCACAGGACCAAGTTTGCCGGCAAGATAAGCATCGGTAAGAAAGAAATTCGCTTTCTTTGAATAGCTGGCAATAAGCTCGGCACTCGCCGACCACTGGAAGATTCGTGGGTCATTGGGCTGATATATTTTTCTCAAAGCAAACTGCCCCAGAGCAAAAGAGCCTGATGAGGGTACAGCACCGTGCTGACGAGCAGCTACCCAAAAAGGAGTTTGTTCGCTTGATCCCGAAACTAGTATACCAGTGCTGAAAAGTAATGTACTATCCTGTGCATAAGCCTGCACGGAAAAAAACGATAGTAGAAAAATTAGACGTATGCGCATCTTTAAATAAGTACATCTTTGGGGTTCAAAGAATTAGATTGTCCTTGTGACCTATTTCCCCATAAAACCGGTTTTTCGCCAGCCAATCATGATTGCAGAATTGGAAGTGTACAATTTTCCAAAATCAGCAGCCAAACTTATACTTAAAAGACTTCTGTTCCAAAAAGGAACTGGCCTTTCAGCCTTTACAATTATAGAAGATTGTTTCCGTGAAGGCTCGAATTCCCTTCTATAGGTACCAAAGTTATTTGTGAATGTTCCTTTGATCAGAATGGTAGATTCATTCCAGGATAATTCGGTACCGAGATGAATACCGGAAATACGATTATTAACTGTGAAAGCGCTATTGCCGGTCTGTACTTCCTTCCGATTAGCATCCTGAGGGCTAATCTGAGGATTACCCAGTGTCCTGCCTTTGTACGACCAGCCCTGCGCATATACATAATGATTATAATAGTTGTCATTACCAAATACTCCGGTGGTAAAGTCAAATACGTCTCCGCCTTGATTCTTGGTATAGGTATGCTCTATCAGGAGCGTATTCAGCACCAGCCCCTCATTCTTTTCACTATTTTTTACTCTTTTAAATCTCAATCCTGTAAGTCCATCCGCTATACTAGACAAGTTTGAAAGGGACCCGTCTTCATAAATATTTTGTCGGGATAAAAGAACGTTCCAGTTGTTACCATTCCATTGAGCAGCTAAGTCAATGGTTCCGAAGTGATTACCAACACGACTTGCCGCCCACGGTTTCCCCAAAACCACGTATTCATATGCTTCGCTGGTTTTCAATCCGCCCGCAAATATTTTTTCTTCACCGCCCCACATAGCCTGATGGTTGAAACCTGCAAACAAACTGACCTTATGAGAGGGGCCTCCGATTCTTAAATACAGTGATTTGTGATGCATGTATACTTCGGGCACGTAGTCGGTATTGCCATAAATCACCCTTGCTGCTCCTAGTATTCCGTCAGAGTATGCAAACTTAAATGCAAACAAATCATTTCCAGGAATGATGTTAACGAAGTTAGGAGTAGAAAGCTTGATTTTTGGATAGGGGCGGGCGTTACTGGAAAGTGCAAAAAAGCCAGAAGTAAGCAGGCTATCTCCTAATCCCACCACTTCTTTTTGTTGTCCGACAGAGAGCTCTACCGGACCGATTTTGCCGGCAACATACAAATCTGTGAAAAATAGATCTTGTTTTTTACCAAGGATACCTATCGCTTCCACTCCACCGGACCATTGAAGGAAACGAGGATTATTAGGATTGTATTTTTTGTACAATCCCATCTGAGCATTCAGAAAGGAACCTTTAACAGGCACTGCCCCGTACTGATTGGCATGCAGCCAAAATGGTGTGTTCGTACCGGATAATGCACCCTGAACATTTGCAGAATAATAAAATGTGGAATCTTGTCCGGATGCATTGAAAACATTCGTGACTGAGAATACTAGTAACGCAAATATACCTCTCATTATGGGTTATAAAAGTGCATAGCGGTCTGTAAGATCAATCTCACAGACCGCTGTTAGTCAATTGGCCTTTATAAGGTAGTACAAGCCGATTGCTCATCGAGACTTGTTGAAGTTTAACGACCTTTCCTGCCTAGAATGACAAGAATAGTCAGAAAAATAATTTTTAATTCTAATAAAAGCGTCCAGTTTTTGATGTAGTAAAGATCATACATCAGCTTGTGACGTGCATCATATACGCCTGCTCCATAAGAGTACATTACCTGCGCATAACCCGTAATCCCCGGTTTTATGTGGTGCCTTTCACTGTAATAAGGTATCAACTCGTCGAAAGTTTCTGTAAATACAGGACGTTCCGGCCTTGGACCAATAAGGGAGATATCTCTATTGAAAATATTGATGATCTGAGGTAATTCGTCAATACGGGTAAGTCTCATAAAGCCACCATATTGAAATACACGGGAATCATTTTTTTTCGAAAATGTAGCGCCATTTGCTTCAGCATCAAGCCTCATAGAGCGAAATTTGATACAATAAAACAATTTGTTTCCCATACCAACTCTTTCCTGTTTGAAGAAGACCGGCCCAGGTGATTCCATTTTGATCTTGAAAAAACTAATGATCCAAAGAGGAAAGCTTGCCAAAAAGAGTATCAGGGAAGCACAAACGTCAATAATCTTTTTTGGATAACGAATTCTTTTACCAAAAGAGGACATTTCAGCAAGGTTGGGATTGACGTCATTGATGTTTTCCGGAATATAAACTTTCCCGAGGTGTTTCTCGCAAAAATCGAAAACTGTACTGATTCTGATTGACTTGTTTTTTCGTATAACCAGCTCATAGATCACATGGTATCTGCTGTCATTCTGCGGATTGGTTACGAGGTGGATCTTTTCGTAATGTTCGAGCAACGGTCTTACGGTGTGGTTCAGTAGATAATCGTCATCCGTAGACTGAGGAATCAGGATGATTTCCCGGTAAATCCTTTTAAGTGTTTTTAAATCATATTTCTGAAGAAAATAATCGTAACTAGTAACAATTAGAATTTCATCAGTTACTGAGTCTTTGCTGACTAACCTGTGTACGTATTTACGGTCAGATACAGAAGATGTCTGGCTCATAGGTGTGTATTTATAGTATGTATGTGCTTATGTGCGTGCAAGTTTAAGAATAATGCTTGAGAAATGAAAGATAGCGTAAAGTTTGACATGGATATTTATCATTACAAAGAAAAACAATCATTTTATCCTGCCGCAAATGTTATGGTATTATACAATTTTTTATAGGATTGGTACATCTTTTCAACCGTAAAGTTGTCTTTGTAGGACAAACGAGCATTTGCCTTTGCTTGTTCGTACCTAACAGAGTCGCTCTTGTATTGTAAAATATGGTTAGCAAAAATCTCGGGACTATTTTTAACCGCAAAACCATTGGTGTTGTCAAGTACTTCACCAATGCCCCCAACGTCGGAAGCTACTACTGGTATGCTGTAACTAAGCGCTTCAAGAATTGACATAGGCATTCCCTCGTAGTCCGAAGGTAGGAGAAATAGATTTACATGAGGAAGAAGTCTGTGGGCATTTGGTACTTCTCCAAGGCAGTAAACATTTGGAGGAGTATCAGTAACTGGTTGTTTATTGCCGACCCAAAAAAAGTTTACCTGATGCTCTTCCAAAAGCTTGGCAGTATCACAGAATAAATCAAAGCGTTTGGGTGCTGCCATACGGGCGATACACAGTACATTAAATCTGGTGCTCTTTTGAATCGCTGTTTTAGCGTCCCGAAATATGGTATTTTCTTCTTCCGAAGTCGGAAGAGAAGGGAAGTCTGCTATTCCATTATATATAAAGCTCACATTCCTCGTTATACCTTCCTCGTTTAGGTTTTTATGATCATACCTGCTTACTGCGACAATAAACCGCGCGCGGTACTGCAGAATTCTTTCAAGGCTTAGGAATTTACGGAATGCAATACGTATAGAGTCGAAGCCATGTACGGTATAGATAATGATGGCACTTGGAAACGATAATCGTCCCAAAAAAGCCATTTTAGAAGAGTGCAAATGGACAACATCCGGCTTGAATTCCTGAAATGTCTTTCTAAGATCTCTGATTACCCTTTCATCCTTTATTGGATTTATTGATCTTTGAAGTGTAGGTAGTATTCTCTTATGCACGCCTGGAGGAAGACTTTTCCAAAAAAG
>DASYHR010000894.1:0-2568 GCA_035998385.1 Dyadobacter sp.
AAACCGCTGCGGATTGTCTTTTTTCTATTGGGATTGATGGGCTGCGTAGTCATCATTTCGGGAATACTGATCTGGTTTGTGGCTCGTGATAAAGTGAGTACGGACGCACATAAACGGAAATTCAATTTCTGGGCGAGCAATGTGTTTTTGGCTGCCTGCCTGAGTATGTTACCCGTAACCGCATTCACTTTTATCATGCTGAAAGTGCTTCCGAAGGTGGATAAGTCGGCTATTTACCAGACGTATTTCTACAGTTGGCTTATCCTGTCGGTGTATTTTATCATTCGCCGCAGCTTCCCGATCATGAATGCACAGACGTTGATACTGTCGGTATTGCTATGCCTGGGTGTGCCTGTTGCGAATGGCATTTCCACCGGACTTTGGATGTGGACCAGCTGGCAAGCAGGCGCTTTCGATATTCTTTTTATTGACGCTCTATTTCTGACTATATCCATTTGCTGCGCTTTCGCATACAAGCGTGTACGCAAGGATGCAAAACCATATAAGATGCTGCAGGTGACCAAAAAGAAGCCGGCCATTGTATCAGAACTGAATTAATAGCAAATCCCTATGGCTGCAGCGGCATCATGATCACATGCCGTTGCAGCTTTTTTGTGTCCAAACGACTAATACCACCATTATCCATATGTTAGTGATGCTTTGTTTCGCGGCAGATCGGAACGATAATTTGTACCTTCGCGGTGACTATTTAAGTTTATTTTACTATTTTTAAATGGTTTTGTACAAATTACCAAATTTTGGTGGCACTTGTGCGACCGGTTTATACCTGGGATCTTTAAAGATGAGTTATGAGAAACATCATTTACACTTCACTGATACTCGCCGGTATTTTACTTTCGTGCCCGGCATCTTTCGCACAAAGCAAATTCGCACTATCTGCCACGGCAGCTCCATTTTACAGTCACAACAAGTCGTGGGGCAAATTCCTGTTTCCTGCCGAGGATGGTAGCGGAACTTTCGTCGATCAAGATTGGCAAGCCGAGTCATCGGCTACAGGATTTTCTGCAGGTTTGAATGGGCGGTATTCCTTCAGTCCAAATTGGTCCGCTTCAGCTGGGTTTTGGTACAACCTGAGCATACCTGCAGATGCTGGCCGTAGTGGTCGGAGTCACAATTTTGCCATTCCGCTAGCAGTCAATTTACAAACTTCAGACAAAAAATTGTCGCCGTATTTTTCTGCCGGTGCCTTATGGAATTTCACTACGACAAGCCGGCTGCAGGTCCCCGATTTTGGAACCATTGTTGTGAAATCCGACAATAGCTATCCAAAAGTAGCTCCCACGGTTGCCGCAGGAGCCATTTATCATTTCGCTCCAAAACTATCCCTTGTAGCCCAGCCCAATCTAACCTGGTTTTTCCCACCTGCAAATATTAAATCCAGATCCTATCGGCTGGGATTACAAATGCAGCTGATGTGGATGTTGTGAGATGGTTGAATATTTACAAAATTTGATCGGATACAGGATGATCTTCAAAACTAAAAACCGAAGAGTAACATTGGTATTGACAAACTGTATACTCTTTCTTCTTGCCTTGGGCTTATACATCGCTGATGGAAATCGGTATGTTCTGCTTGTTGCGTTGGCCTGTGTAGTCAACCTTGCGTATATGTATACTAATAGGAGGTTTTAGGTTTTTAGCATGAAGTGATTAAAATATCAGTATCTCGCTTTTGTTGAATTGTAAACCAGACAGCGGCAGTGCGTTATACACCATGTATTGGAATTGAGATTAAAGCCATACACCTTGACAGAGTATTTGTGCGGTTGCAAACACTTTTATCTTTAAAAAATGCGCTGGACACAGAATATATTCAAGTCTGTCGGTATTCTTTTTGGCCTTGTGTTTTTGATAGCCCTATACGCTTGTGTGATGTATCAATGGGTCGGACGTGACTTCGCGCCAGGCAGGGACTATCCAACCCGGAATGCATTCATGAAATGGCATCTGGTTGAGAACCTGGCTTCATTCGCAGCGGCGGTCTTGCTGATAGTTTATTATCGCTTTAAAGGATATCTGCTTTCATTTCTGACAGCCATTATCGCCACAACGGCTTCAGTATTATTGGTTTTGTTGGTATACCTGCTACTGTCACTACATCAGGAACTGGAGAATTTATATCTACCGGCGATGTTTGCCAAATCTGGCACAGGTGTACTTGCGGCGGCAGCCTTGCTGTTTTCTAAATCGGGCAAAAGACGGTGGTTGAAATGGGCTGGTATTATATCTGGTTTGGCAGCCATGACGGTATTGTTTGCGAACTTCTATTTTCTTCTGTTTGGCCAGGTTATAACCGGAACTATGGAAACGCTGTATATGGCAGCCGGATGGATAAATTGTTTGGCACCCATTCCTTTTATTTTGAACTTTTTTGAAGAAGCAAAACAAGTCGAGTCGGCTGACTCCAGTAATCTGTCCTCTGAGAATTGGCTTAACATTCTGATCATCCTTTGTTTTGGATTAGCAGTATTTTTCGGGCTGAATTCTTTCGGCAGCGTCTATGATCTTCTTCACGTATCGGAAGAAGCAGTGATGGCAGCGAAGCCG
>DASYHR010000897.1:0-6040 GCA_035998385.1 Dyadobacter sp.
TGCAATAATTGATCTGCACGCTGAATTGTTTCAAAAACTGAAATATAATCTTCAAATTCAGGATTTTGCAGTGCCCGCTGTATCGGGTAATCAAGCTTTTTACCAAATGAAGGAAAGTCTGATAAATCCTGCATATGCAGGTAGGGCCCGCGCTGATGGAATTCGTTCATGGGTATTCCTGCCTTGTTGAACAATGCACTACGCATATCTTCCGGCATCCCTGCTTCATAGAAAAATAATGAAGGCAGTACAAAATTCCGTTTTTCGAGCTGTTTAAGAATCCGCTGTGAAATCTGTATCTGATATTCATCCTCAATCACCAGCTCTGTGTCGCGTTCGGCCCTGAGTGTATAACTCTCCAATACTTCATATCCCGGAAACAAAAGCGACAAATTGTGTCTGATCACATCTTCAAGAAAAGCTACATGTTTGCGCCCATCCGTATCCGGGAGTTCCAGAAAACGCCCGAAGGGTTCCTCAGGTACATTTACTGTAGCATATAGGTCCTCCTGAAAAAAATCTGTGCGGCGCAAACGGACAACCAGATACAACTGCCGATTTTCGAAGAAGACCAGCTTGGAATTTCTTCTGCCGTCCAAAAAAATAGGCTGAAGATACCTGAAAAGTTTAGTTAGGAAAAAGGTTCTCAGAAACGAGGCGTGCTCTTCCGCAATGGCCTCATTAAAATAAAGATGTACTCCATGCTCATGCAGAGCCGGTAAAACAGCACCGGTAAGTATTTCATGAAATTCATTTAACTGATTTTCCAGCGTCTCGTTGACGTGCTCCAACAGGGACTCAGGAAAGATATTCAGCTTTGCCCTTATATCACTCGTGACCTCGGCCAACGCCATGAGGGTCGTGATACGCACTCTGAAAAACTCCTCAGTCTGACTGGCATACAAACTCAAAAAACGAAGCCTCTCTCTTACCGGAACCGACTCATCGTTTGCTTCCAGCAGTAACCGATAATTATTAGACAGCCAACTTAGGTTTATATCAAAGTAAGGGTGAGTAACATCAATCATCTTTGCGGTTAAAAAGCTTATAAATTTGGCACAATATAAACACATTTGGCCGGTAAGGGCATAACTTTGCAGCATTAAAATGTAACAGCCGTCATCAGACCGGTGATGGGCATATGTTCATGATAGAGTAAAAACCATTATATATGAATTATCAGTTATTGGGCAGATCGGGACTCAGAGTATCCGAGCTATGTTTAGGGACGATGACATTCGGTACCGACTGGGGCTGGGGAGCAGATAAGCACGAAAGCTTTAAAATTTTTGACGCCTACGCGGATGCAGGTGGAAATTTCATCGACACAGCAAACAGATATACCGAGGGTTCATCAGAGAAGTACGTAGGCGAATTTATTGAATCGGATCGCGATCATTGGGTATTGTCGACGAAATTCACATTGAAAGACAGAAACGATGACCTGAATTTCGCAGGCAACCATCGTAAAAACATGATGAGATCGGTACTGTCCAGTTTGAAAAGACTTAATACTGAGTACATTGACCTGCTGTGGGTTCACCTATGGGACAATACAACTCCTGTTGAAGAAGTAATGCGCGGCCTGGACGATCTGGTGAGCCGCGGCCTGGTTCACTATATTGGCATTTCAGATACACCCGCATGGGTCGTGTCCCAGGCAAATACTATTGCCGATTATAGAGGCTGGAGTGCATTTGCTGCGATTCAATTTGAGTATTCATTGCTGCAACGCACACCCGAAAGGGATTTAATTCCAATGGCGAAGGCGTTGGATCTGGCGGTTACACCATGGGGTACCATAGGTGGAGGTGCACTTACCGGAAAATACTTACGCGACGAAGCAGGGAGGGTGCCGAAAGACAGTACAAGAAGAAATGAAAACAGCAGCATTGTAGCGCAGACTGTTGTGGACATTGCCACGGAACTGGGAGCAACTCCGGCTCAGATCGCAATCAACTGGGCGCGCCAGAGAGAAGATGTAATGATCCCGATCCTGGGAGCATCCAAAGCTGCTCAATTGATCGATTCATTAGGCTGTTTGTCTTTTGAAATACCGGCAGAACAAATGCGGAAACTAAATGAAGTCAGTCAGATAGAACTTGGATTTCCGCACGAATTTTTAAAATCAGACGGGGTAAAGGAAGAAACCTTTGGCGGGATGTATGAAAAATTGCACAATCACCGCGTGAAAAGTTGAATATAACTAAAAACGTGTCAGGGGAGTTAACACTTACCCGACACGTTTTTTTGTTCTGGCTATTTCCCCCAACTATCAGGAGCCGTGCGCCAGGCTGATAGGCTTTCAACCTGTTCAGCAGATATATAATTACTCTCTACCGCTGTCTCAATCAGAGCCCCGTAGTTAGATAATGTTTTCAGTTTCAATTCTTTTTCTGCAAAATTCTGCTCAGCCACAGCGAATCCGTAAGTAAATATGGCAACCATACCTGCCACTTCAATGTCGGCGCCACGAAGTACATCTACTACCTTCAAAGAACTTCCTCCGGTAGATATCAGATCTTCAATGATAATGACAGGTTTACCTGGTTCCAGGCGTCCTTCAATCTGATTACCCATCCCGTGTTTTTTCGGTTCCGGGCGAACGTAAGCAAAAGGAAGTTCAAGCAAATCGGCTACGAGCGCGCCTTGTGCGATACCGCCTGTGGCAACACCGACAACCGCTTGTACATCGGGAAACTCTCTTCTGATAAGTTCAGCCAGTGCCTTTTTGATATATGTCCTGGTGTCAGGAAACGACAGCGCCACGCGATTGTCGCAGTAAATGGGTGACAACCACCCTGAGCTCCACTGAAAAGGTTTCTCCGGGCTAAGTTTTATCGCTTTCGCCTCCAAAAGCAATTCGGCAATCTGACTTTCTACATTCTGATCGTTTGACATATTATTCGTCCTTATCTTCTTTTTTGTTATTTGTTACCAATAATTTATCTACCCTGCTTCTATCCATATCGACTACTTCAAAATCGAAATGCTTCCAGGTGAATTTTTCTCCAACCTTAGGAATATTTTCCAATACATGCAACACGAAGCCTCCCAATGTGTTAAATCCGGCTAGTGTCCGGCGTTCAGCTTCCTGCATATTCAATCCAAAATACTGAAGGAAATCGTCAAACGGCAACTGCGCATCAATAAGAAAACTTCCGTCTTCCCTTGTTACAATTTCCGAAGCTTCTTCAATGTCTTCAGAAATATCACCAACGAGAGCATCCATAATATCGTGCATGGTAATGACCCCGAGCAATCCGCCGTACTCATCCACGATGATCCCGAAATAAACCCTTTGTTCTTTGAATTTTTCAAGCGCCTGGTACGCCCTGTTACTTTCTGGCAGATAGACCGGTTCACGCAAGATCGCATTGATGTTGGCCAGTTGCTCGTCAATGTCAGTTGCAATAAGATCTTTCACATATATCAGACCCACCACTTCATCCACCGTATTGCGACAAATGGGGTAAATAGAGTGTCTGGATTCAAATATTTTGGCTCTGTTTTCTTCAACCGTATCTTCAATATCCAGCCACACGATCTCCTGTCGGTTAGTCATCAGCGACGTTACTTTCCTGTCACCAAGTTGAAATACATTATGTACAATCTCCTGTTCAATCTCCTCAAATACCCCGCCTGACGTACCTTCCTGAATCAAACTTTTGATCTCCTCCTCAGTTACAGAATTCTCACTCTGTTTGATATTCAGCACTTTGATGATTAAATCACTGGAAAAACCCAGAAGCGCGATGAAGGGAGCGGTGATTTTAGATAACAGGTTCATGGGTGTAGCCATGAAGGTTGATATCGCTTCCGGATTGGCCATCCCGATACGCTTCGGAACCAGTTCTCCCAATACCAGAGATAAGTAAGTAATAAACACAAGTACTGATCCTACGGCCAGTGTATGACTGTACGGTTTGAGCACATCTATTTTGGTAATAAATGCTTCAAAGTCGGCAGTGATATTGTCACCACTGTACATACCGGTCAAAAGACCAATAAGTGTGATCCCGATTTGTACTGTTGATAGAAACTTGGTAGGTGAATTGGCAAGATTAAGAGCCGCTTTTGCACTCGAATCGCCGTTACGGGCAGCAGCTTCAAGGCGGGATTTCCGGGAGGAAACGAGTGCTATCTCAGACATGGAAAATATACCATTGAGAAGCACCAACAATAAAATGATTAGGAGTTCCAAGAACGTTTAATTTATTAATGCCACAAATTTATCAATAATAATCACTGTCTAAACTAAACTCTTTACTTAATTTTGACTCGGATTTTACATAATACCTTCTAAATGATTATTTTCTTCGATGACCGTCCTTTCAAAATTGTGAGGACAAATCAAATATCAGAGGCTGATACAGCCCAGTTTGACCGTATTGTGGATCTTCGGCTGACAAAACTTACGAAAGCATTACTTACCGGACATGTGTTGTTTTTGAATACTACAGCTGCAACTGCAGTTCAGGCGATCTCGATTCTGGAAAAAGAAATGCCGGCGGATCTGTTGTCGCTGACAATGGCCACAAGGGAAAAATCAGAAGTGGAGGATAAGATCAAGGGTTTGTTTAAAGTAATTAAGGCAGCTGGGGGCGTTGTAGTGAAAGATGGCAAGTGGCTGTTCATGTACCGTCGAAAAAAATGGGATTTACCAAAAGGTAAGCTTGATAAAGGAGAAAATTCCAAACAGGCAGCGGTGCGTGAGATTGAAGAGGAAACGGGCGTGAAGGCTGTGATCAGAGACCGCGTGTGTACGACCTGGCACACTTATAGCCTGAACAACAGCAGAATTCTGAAGCGCACGAAATGGTATCTGCTCGATTGCACCGACGACTCTGCTATGACTCCTCAAGCCGACGAACAGATTGAAAAACTCAGCTGGCTTACACAGGCAGAGGGACAAGCTATATTGATTAACTCGTTCAGCTCAATTCGCTATGTGGTGGATAGTTTGAAGAGACAACAGGAGGTGAAGGGATAAATTTCTACGTTAACGATACAGCATACATAAGAACGGCGCTATCTGGTATTCAGAATAGCGCCGTTCTTGTATGAATGTGACGGTTTATTGGTTTTCCTCTTTCAGTTTGTTCAACTCAGAGAGCGAATATGGCAAAAAATCATCGACATCCTGCCCGTAGCGGTGCAAGTCACGGATGATACTCGAACTGATCGGAGCAAGATTGGGTGAGGTAATTAAAAAGATGGTTTCGATCTCTTCATATACGTAGCGGTTTACCTGCGATATCCCATTCTCATATTCGAAATCCGTTGTGTTTCGCAATCCTCTCAATAAAAAAGTGGCTCCTAACTGCCGTGCCGTATTGGCTGTCAGATCATCGTAGGTAATTACTTTTACGTTATGATGACCTTCGAAAGTGCGTTCAATAAGCTCCTTCATTACCTCCAAAGGGAAATATCGTTTTTTGGTAGCATTATTACCGATACCAATTACAACCTCGTCGAAAAGTCTCAGTCCTCTCAGAATGATGTCCTCGTGCCCTTTGGTGAACGGATCGAAAGATCCTGGAAATAATGCAATTCGCTTCATACAATAGCTTTTAAACGATTAATCACTTTTCAACTGCAATGTTGATCAGGATGATACCAGATACGTATTGAAAAGACCAAAATAGCGATGCCCGGGAATTTCTCCGCATTGCGCACTGTATTTCAACGTGGACGGCCCCGCTCCTATCTGCATATTCGGGAAGAACTTAAACAATTCGAGATACAACTCTGATGAGGCTGAAACTTCTCCGTAAACAAGCAATTTCACTTCTTCCTGGTGTATATTCAACTGATTCAAAGCAAACAATATGATATAAACTAACTCCTGTATCTGAGAAAACCTGTATCGATTGCAAAGAATGAGTTGTTTGCCTTCACTGATGATCAGGGTAAAGTAATCCTTCTCAAAATAGGCGGATACAATTTTTATTTCCTGATGCTCCGCATGACTTACCAGCGAACCGATAATCAGCGGGCTTGTGATATGGTAAAAGGTGATGCTCGAATGCTGAAAGTG
>DASYHR010000901.1:0-1534 GCA_035998385.1 Dyadobacter sp.
TATGATATATATGTTTACATTTTTCATGGGTTATGATGATTTGGATAAAAACTTTTCATTTTAAAAATCTAAAGGTTTTGCGGCGGTTTCATGGGAGATGCATTTAAATTTAATACTTGTTTTGCCATAAGAAAGTTACTAACCTTTGAGGTTTTCTGTCTTGTTGTAGAACAAAATTCCAGGTTGTTATACAACAAGATTTTTACTTGTTTCGGGTCAATGAATTTTCGTAGATTTCTGGTAACTAGTAACTTACTTCATCATCAAAATGAAAACTAATAAGAGTGTTCACGAGCTTTTTCAGGTACTTCGTGACTTGGATCCGTTTTCGACGATATGGCTCAAACCCCGACTCTTTCCTAAGGGGAAAATTTTAATGGAAGTGGGCGACACTTGCCATCACCTTTATCTGATTGAAAAAGGGGTGATGAGGGCTTATCAACTAAGGGAACATACAGATATTACCACGTGGATGGTCGCTGATGGGAATATCGCTTGCGTTACCGATAGTTTTTTGCTTGGCATACCGTCTTCAGTTGGGCTGGAAACGCTGGAAACGCTGGAAAATACATGGGCGTATTCAATTTCTTTTGAACAGTATCGCGTAATAAGAGACTACAATAATTTGACAGCCAGCCTTGTTATCTCACTTTTGGAAGATTATCTGATTCATACCCAGCAAAGAATTGAATTGTTCAGATACCATTCCGTGGACGAGCGTATTGGTCATTACCTGAAACAGCCCACATCACTTTTTTGCCGTGTGCCGGATCGTTACATCGCAACCTACCTCGGAACTACGGAGTCAACATTTAGCAAGTGTTTAAAAAGGGTTTTGGATGAGATGAAGTAAGGAATGCGCAGGTTCTGACTTCACACCAAGTTGACCACGATTTGGAATCGGGGTAAAATGGTTTAGTTTTTAACGTGCTGTAATACTGATCGTTATAAACGCTAACGCACATGCGACCCGATTACAAATCGGGCCGAGCAGGAGATTTCAGGTTGTCGTACGACATGATATTGCAGGTCTGCGAAAATAACGAAGTCTCAAACGCTGTCTAATGGTTTCTGATAATCAGTTCCGGAAACTCCCGGAAGCAAAAAAACCAGGATGATACACCCCGGTTTTTAATTTGATCCACATATTAAAGATTATTTTGTCTTGCTTTTTAATTCCGCATACGGACTAATTTTTCGTATTCCAAAACCGTAATCAAACTGCCCTTCATATCAACCAATTTCTCCTCTTTGAAATCGGATAAAGTACGGATCACCGTTTCAGTTGCCGTTCCTACCATGGAGGCGATATCTTCGCGGGTAATGGACATGGAGAAGGGTTTGGTACGGTCCTCCTGATACCGCTGAACCAGCATGACCAGCGCCTGCGCTACCCGCTTACGAACGGAATTGTAAGCCAGCTGAAGCAAACGTTCCTCTCTGTCTTTGATCTCATTCGACAGCATTTTGATGAATTTTGATGCTACTTCCCTGTTTCCCTGTAACAGGTTGAAAAAGTCATCTTTCGGTATCA
>DASYHR010000908.1:0-8400 GCA_035998385.1 Dyadobacter sp.
TATCAGGGTGGATTTATCTGGCAGAGATATTCATTCTCGTGAGCATCCGGGAGGCGGTGGACAATCGGTGGTTTACAGCACCATTAATATCCCTTGTGTATCACCAAAACATATAAAGTCCCAACGACTGAAAAGCTGAGCCTTGCAATCGCCGGTTATGGAGTTGTTGGTTAAATATTCAATATGGTGCTGTAGAGCCTCAACAATGGTAGTACTGATAAAATCCATGGTTCGTCACCGATCCCTGAGTTTTTAAGACTCCTACCCTTATCCCTAAACGGATCATTTCAAGTCGATCCTGCAACTTGTATTCACGTGAAAGCCGGAGCCAGGACTAACTTTTTCTTCCCTCGAACATTTGTGCTACGAATTTGACGATTTGTGCCCGCGATTGCTCTCTGATCACGCTTACTTTGCTCAATAAAATTATATTATTTATTCAGTAAATCACAAAAATAACATGTTCTTTTTCGATCCGCCTGATTTTCAGCTTCATATCGGAAGATACTGTATCCGATATTCTGCCCAGAAACCAACGGCCACAACACTTCCCCTGAAAACGTATCAAATCAATCAAATTGTTTAAAAAGATGAAACGAAAATTACTCTGGCTACTGCTGGTTAACTACCTGCTATTCAACTGCCAACGATTGCACGCACAGGCTCTCAATGCGACGGTTAAACTAAACAAGGATGTCTCGTACCAAAACATCACCGGCTTTGGCGGTTTCGTGAATAGTCCTCAATTCGCATACAATCATATGACCGAAGCTGAAATCCGAAAAATGTGGGGGGCCAACAGCGAAGCAGGTTATAACATCATGCGTATATACATACCGATCGGAGAAGCAAACTGGCCGCAATCACTGGCAACTGCCCAACTGGCACAGTCACTGGGATTGAAGATATTTGCATCACCATGGTCCATGCCGGCAGAGTGGAAAACCTACAATACCATCGCCTCTAAGTATACGGATGACGGCGGGGTTGTCAGAGCAGTATACCTTAAGGAAGAGCACTACGCCACCTATGCCAAATACCTGGATGATTTTGTCAGGTATCTCAGAACCAACGGTGTTGAGCTGGAAGGAATATCTTTACAAAATGAACCGGATTATCAGGTTGATTATGCCGGATGTATCTGGACTCCCGCTCAGATGGCCAGTTTTATCAAAAATCATGCAAATAACATTGATTGCAAGATTATCGCTCCGGAGACCGTAGGTATCACAGACAATTACGCGGCTGCGTTCATGGACCCTGCAGTTCTGGCCAACTTTGACATTTTTGGAGGACATCAGTACGGAGCTGTACAAACCGGACATCTCGACGTGCAGGCTCAGGGAAAAGAAGTATGGATGACAGAGTTCCTGATCAACTGGAACGCTGAGGGAGGTGCACGCAATTATGACTGGCAGCGCGATGCGTTCGATTTTGCTACAAAAGTAAATGACGCCATGTTGGCTAATATCAATGCGTGGGTTCATTATGCAACCAAACGCTACTACGGACAAATGGGCGACGGTGAGTTTGGGACTACTGCCGGAGAAATAACTAAACGCGGGCAAATACTGTCACATTATGCAAAATATGTGACGGGCGCAAAACGGATTCAAAACATTTGGAATGATAATACTAGCCTGCTGAATGGCTCGAGCTATATATCTCAGTCGGGCAACAAGGTATTTGTGGTGGTCATTAATTCATCGGCCAACGCATATAATTTGTCTGTCGATTTGCCATTCCTGTCCAATTCCGGGAAGGCCGTCACTACTACCAGCTCTTCCAGTATGGTTGAGACCAACATTACGTTCAGCGCAGAAACTGCACGTCCAAAGGTAACTATCGGAGCTTCTAGCATAACCACATTGGTATTTGACAAAAGTGGCGAACGGGAAGTATCGCAGATGACTAGTGAGATTGTTAATTACGGCAAAATAGAAAACCAGATTGTTACGAATCCGGCATTTGGAACTGTTTATCAACTGAGTGGCAAAACTGTTACAATCAAACACGATCAGCAAATCATCAGTCCGAATAAAACCGCCGACAACGGCTATTTACAACTGACGGGCAAATTTAATAAGCTCGTTTTCAGAGTGGAAAATCTGACTTCTTCATACCTATATTCCTCAAGTGCTACTACGCTTTACTATGTCAACAGCGCAGGTGATGTCAAATCTCATAATTACGGCAATCTTGCCTTCGACAGAAGGCAAAACTTCGATTGGGTTTTTGATATTTCCGAAAACGTACTGACAGACGGGTGTAGCGGCATCATTGGAATAAGTAATGGAAATTATAGTTCTGTATTGACATTCAAATTTGCAAATGTATATCTTGCTGTTGGCAACGAACGTGGCTACAGATTTAGTGGGATCTACAGCAATACAGACAGTTATCTTCTGGATGCTTTGGACGACAAAACATTCACCTCGTATAATTTCAGCACCGTATCCGACATCAGCAATGGTACTGACTGGCACTCGAAAGCTGCAAACAAAAATGCAGTATTTCACACGCAGAATTCCCAACTCAGCGGAAACACAAATGTTGTTTACAACGGAATTTGCGCTAATCTCGCATTGGGTGACATGGCCGGAGACTTCTATTCACCTATTGCCTTTACAGCTACTTCGGCTTCTTATAGCTGTACATTAGCCGGATCGAAAATGTTGGTACTGCCATTTGAAGCCAGTATTCCGTCGGGCGTGAAAGCGTACACAATTGAATACACAGATCCGAAAGTAACAGGTATGATCATCATCGGAGGTAAAATTCCTGCCAATACTCCTGTACTAGTGAATGGAAATGGCAATTTTGTGTTTGAAGGATCGGGAGCCATAGCTGCAACACCAAACGTCCGAACGGCTGCTGCAAATTCTGCTTCTGCCCGTAACATGCAAGTGGGCATCACAGGCGGAGTTTATATTGGAATTCCCGCACCTGTCGGCAGTTATTATTTGGATGGCACAAGTGCAACGCCGGTATTTAACCGCATCACAGGCGCCGCGCAGCGCAGTATCAGTTCTTTTGATGCTTACATTGCTCCGGGTCTCGCTACAACTGCTGCCAGTTTAGAGCTCATTCTGGATGAAAGTGCCTTACCAGTACGTTTGGGTGAATTTACTGCCAAAGCGATTGAAAACGTGGTGTTATTGAATTGGACTACTTACAGTGAAAAAGACAACGCAGGTTTTGACATAGAGCACAGCACTGATGCAGTAAGGTTCACGAAAATAGGATCGGTAAAAGGCAATGGAAACAGCGAGACTGCGAATCATTACAACTGGATTGACTCCGCTCCTCTCGCTGCCGTCAGCTATTACCGTTTAAAACAGAATGACCTTGATGGAAAATATGCTTATTCCAGCATCAGGTCAGTAAATTTTGGAAATAAACAACCTGTTGTTGTCTATCCTAACCCAGTACGGAATACACTGACATTAGACTTGAAAGGTAATAGGGCTGATGGAAAACTTTCTATCACAAACGCATCAGGGCAACAGGTCATTCAATCGGATTTAATCAGAAACGGAAAAACGGATATCGACGTATCCCGCCTCAATCCTGGCCTTTATTTTTACAATGTGGGTAACTTTAAGGGCTCGTTCCTGAGACAGTAACGCCCATCCTATTGAATAAAAACAGCATGCAAATCTAAAAGCGGTTTGCATGCTGTTTTGCCATTGTTGGGTTGAATTATTATGTAAGTCAGTAATCCGGATGTTTACACAATTTATCTTAGTCAGAATTTCCTTAACTTCATCAAACACAACCATCTGCCATGAACCTTCCTGAGCTATTGACGTCGAAAGCAGCTAAGATCATCTTTTTAGCTACGCTGTTGCTATACAATATTTTAGTATTCAGACATGTAAACGTGAGTAGCTCCTGGTGGTGGATCGTGGTGGCGGTTGCTTTGGCAGTACTAACCACCCTTGTTGGCCGTTGGATCAGGCGATCAGATGTTGAATAAGAGCCAGCAAATGGTATTGCCCAATACCGATGCGCTTCATCTGCAATGCTATGGATTAACCATACACGCTCTGCAACAAATAAACCACCAGCAACAGACTGATAAGAACAAGTATGGCTGTCAGGATATTCGCCAGCCAACTCACAGGTTGATACAAGCCAGAGCGCAACTCCTTCTCGGTACGGTGGTACTGAAAAAATGCCAATAATATCGAAGCAGTGCCTAAAAGAACCAAAACAATACCGATCAGCCGGGAATAGCCGTGTGAATCCGTATCCGTGTTTTTACCCAGAGCCAGACCAAGCTGAGATACGAATAAGGAGAACTTTGCGACAACAAATCCAAGACCCATGATACCTATTCCTGTCCTTACCCAGGCAAGAAAGGTTCGCTCATTGGCGAGATGGTCCGCTGGTTTGAATTCTGGTTTATCCATACTTACATTTATTTTGACGGTTTCCCGGGTATATACCTTCTCTAATAATCTATTCTTTATAATTATTTACGCACCAATCGGATACCGGTAAATTGCCATCTAAGATCCGGATGAAAAAAGTTGCGGTAAGTATTTCTGCTATGACATGGCGGAGTTACGTCGGATGCACCTCGTAGTACCATTTGATTCACCATAAATTTACCGTTATACTCTCCGATAGCTCCTTCTGCCTTTTCGAAACCCGGGTATTGCAGGTAAGCACTATTCGTCCATTCCCACCTTCGCCCCCAGTCAAAACCTGCCGATCCGATTTCCCACTCGCTTTCGGTTGGCAACCTCATTCCTTTCCAATTCGCGAATGCAGTCGCTTCGAAAAAGTTGATATGACATACCGGCTGATCTAAGGCTATTTCAGATAAACCGCACAAATCGTAATTCATCCAGCTACCGTCAATCAAATGCCAGTATAGCGGTGCGCGCATCTGATTTTTCTTCACCCAATCCCACCCCTCGGAATGCCAATAGCTAAAATTCTCATATCCGCCTTCGGTGATAAACTCGAGGTATTCGGAGTTTGTAATCAGGTTCGCAGCAATCTGAAAATCGTCCAGCCATACTTTGTGCACGCCGTGCTCATTGTCAAAAGAAAATCCTTCGCCCTTGAAACCAATTTCATAATTTCCAGCGGACACATGATGAAATGCACTCATGCTGACTGACGCTGCAGCGGGTTTGAAATCGGATTGATAAGCAGGAAACAACGGATTGTGCCCCAGAATATATTTGATATCTGTCCAAAGCAACTCCTGGTGCTGTTGCTCGTGGTTTAAGCCAAGTATAATGGTTTCAGTTTTCGACTGATCCAGGTCAACGCTTCTAAAAAGCACTTCCATATATTCATCGACGTAGCTGCGGTATGCAAAAACCTCATCTACTGTTGGTCTGCTGAGATTTCCTCTGTTCGTACGGATCACCCTCGTTCCAATTGTCTCGTAATAACTGTTGAATACGAAGTCGAATTGCTCGTTAAATACTTTATAATCAGCCAGGAATTCTTTCAAGACGAATGTTTCAAAAAACCAGGTAGTATGTCCAAGATGCCACTTGGGCGGACTTACATCAGCACATGGCTGTACTACGTAATCTTCTGTTTTAAGAGGTTTACAGATCTGCCGGCTTTGTTTTCTGACTTCTCTGTAAAGGTTGGACAATGAATCTGCCATCATTTCAATCTTGAATTTACTAACCTTATAAAATTATTCTTAAACTGCCTTCCAGACTACATCTGCGAACCATGAGTTCTTATCTGTAAAGCGTTCAATAGTTTCAAAACCTGCCTGAGTCGCAAGCTGGTCAATTTGTGGGAGTGAATATTTCTGTGAAATTTCCATCCAGATACATTCTCCCTGCTCAAAATGGAACTGCGTATCAGGAAAAGCTACTACTTGTTTTCTCTGTGATACCAGATAGCTTTTACAAGCACCGGTAAGCGGATCGTAGCTACAGTAGTGTTCAAAATAATCAATATTGAAATCTGCTCCCAACTCACGGTTAATTCTTTTCAAAAGATTCAGATTGAAAGATCTGGTATATCCTTGTTTGTCGGAGTATGCTTTTCTTACTAAATCGGGATCCTTGACAAGGTCAAAACCGATCAATACCAAATCGCCTTCTTTCAGAAATTGACGCATTTGCCTGCCGAACAGAAGGGCTTCCTGAGGTGGCATGTTACCGATATTCGATCCCAAAAATAACACAAGTTTGGGATGGGACGTAGCTTTCGTTGCCTGTTGCAGCATATCAAAGTACTCGCCCTGCATGGGGCTCATATCCAGCCCGGGAATTTGAAGCAAAAGGTTTTCACGCAACTCTTCCAAAATGCTGCCCGAAATATCTATAGGCATATAGGTAAAGGATACGCCTTCTTTTTGAAGCTGATTGAGCAGATACGTTGTTTTTGTGCCGTCACCCGCCCCCAATTCAATGACATCGAAATGACCGGATCCGGGCTGAATCACGCTTGCAATCTGTTGACTTTGCATGCTGAATATCTCCGCCTCACTGCGCGTGAGATAGTATTCATCACAACTCATTATCTTTTGAAACAGCTTGTCTCCGACCTGGTCATAAAAGTACATTGATGGCAGTTTTTTGAAAGGCTGGCTCAGACCGTCTACCACCTCAAAATAAAATGTTTTTTCTTCCTTTTGTATTTCAGTTGGGGATATCTGTTCCAGTTCTGTAGATTCCATTCGTTTGTGATGATGAGTTAATCTGTAGCCATTCATTTTTCAACCATCGCCATTACCAACAGGAAGTTTGATTCCTGTCAGTCTGGCTAGATTTTCTGTCGGAGACATTATTTACCCTAACATTTTCGTGCAGGTTGGCAGAAAATAAAAAAGAATCTTGCCACACTTTTTATGCCTCCGACAAACCGGAATAGTCAACCTGATTTGACTGCCTGCTTGCAGATGATACTGAATAAAAAGCAAATGTCCCCACAAGTCAGAATACCTGCGGGGACGTTACAAAATAGGATTCAAAACTTATTGCCGTGCTTAGCCTGTCGCTACCAGAAATAAGTATACAGTGAAATCAACATAACCAGAATAATTGCCGAGCCCCACACAAAGCCTTTATGCGCTTTGAACATCGACGCATCCACAGTGAGTCCTTTTTTCTCATCTGGTAAAACATAACTCAATATAAACATTCCTGCTACGCAAATCACGAATACCCAGCCCATACGATCCAGAAATGGAACCTGAGACCAGTCGGCAAATGGAAGCAGATTGTTATGCATGCCCAATGCAATCAGAAATCCACCTACGATGGCAAACAAAGCGCCCGCTGAGTTGCTACGTTTCCAGAAGAAGCCCATAATGAACGACGCAAATATGCCGGGTGATAGAAGTCCTGTCATTTGCTGTATAAACTGGAATCCACCGGCTTTGTCAATGCCCATGTAAGGCGAAACCAGAATGGCAAGAATCATTGAAATCACAATCACAATACGACCAATCGTAACCAGCTGCGCTTCAGTCTTATCCTTACCAATATATACCTTGAAAATATCAAGCGTAAAAATGGTTGATATGCTATTGGCTTTACCTGCCAGCGAAGCAACAATCGCGGCGGTTAGTGCTGCAAATGACAACCCCTTCAGGCCGGCTGGCAACAAATTGAGCAGCACGGGATAAGCTTTATCCGCCACAATCACGCCATTTTCTGTCATCTCCTGCTGGAACAATCCCTGATTATAAAGCGTATAAGCTGCAATCCCTGGCAATACCACAATAACGGGCATCAGAAGCTTCAGAAAAGCGGCGAATAACAGTCCGTTACGGGCAGTTTTGAGATCAGCTCCCAAGGCACGTTGCGTGATGTATTGATTGCAACCCCAGTAGTTTAAGTTCACAATCCACATACCGCCCAGCAGCACTGTAAGCCCGGGAAGCTCCATATAATGTGTGCTGTCTTTCTTAAAAATCAAGTGGAAGTGATCTGAATGATTCTCCTTCATCATTTTCAATCCGTTCATAAGACCGGACGTATCAAAGTTATCGGACACCAGATTGATGGCAATATAACTTGTGGCAAGACCACCTATGATCAGAAAGAATACCTGAATTACGTCTGTAAAACCAATCACCTTCATCCCTCCGATCGTGATCACAATGGAGAATATGGCAAGGCCCCACATGCATAAATCAAAGTCAAGTCCGGAAATGCCTGATACGGCCAAGGCTCCCAGGTACAGGATTGATGTCAGATTGACCAGAATGTATAAGCCGAGCCAGAATACAGCCATAATCAGACTCACCGTTGGATTATATCGCTGGCTAAGAAACTGGGGCATTGTGAAAATGTTGTTTTTCAAATAGATAGGCATAAAAAACAACGCAACGATGACAAGGGTAGCAGCGGCCATCCACTCGTAACTGGAAATGGCCAAACCCATAGAAAAACCATTTCCCGACAT
>DASYHR010000967.1:0-2253 GCA_035998385.1 Dyadobacter sp.
ACGCCATCGACGGAAAAGCGACAGAAGATTGGAAACAATCCATTCCAATGAAGCGTGGCGGACAGCCAGAAGAAGTAGCCGATGCCTGCGTTTTCCTTGCTTCTGATCTTTCGAGATACATTACCGGCCAGGTGATTCAGGTGGATGGCGGTATGCTTACCTAGTATATTCCGGATACAAAAAGCGTCAATCAATGTGCATAGATCAGTAAAAAGTAAACCTTTTTACTGTATCTTGCTATGCTGACCATCACCATCCTGCACAACGTCCGTTCCCAATATGCGTTCTGAACTTCTTTTTCAAACTCCTTACTGGTTTATCGTATTTTGTCTGATGGCAGGTGTGGCCTACGCCTGGTTGCTTTACCAACCGGTGGCATCATGGAGCCGGAATCTCAACTACGCGCTGGCAGCATTGCGGGGTATTGCAGTTACGTGTATATGTTTCCTGTTGCTGAGCCCTCTTGTGCGCAAAACGGAAAATACAATTGATAAAGCTAAGGTTGTCTTTGCGATCGACAATTCAGAATCCGTAAAAGGGTACGGAGATTCATTGCTCAATGCGATGAAAACCGCTGCTGCTAATTTGGCGGGATCAGGATTTGAAGTCAGCTTTCAAACTTTCGATGCATCTTCGCAAAATGCTGATTCCATCGTTTTTAATAAAAATACAACGGATCTGTCTGGTTTGTTTCAAACTGTTAAAAGCAATTTTGAGGGAAGGAATCTTACAGATGTAATTTTACTTTCCGACGGAATAGCCAACCAGGGGATGTCACCAGCATTAGGTCAATATCCTTTTCGGGTAAATACATTGGCGGTGGGGGACACTGTTCCTGATCTTGATTTGAGAGTGAAGGATGTAATTGCGAACAGGGTTGCTTACCTGGGAAATGATTTTCCGATTCGGGCTGAAGTGGTAGGAAACGGCCTCAAAGATAAATCCACCACCGTTTCCCTCAAACATAATGGAAAGGTGATTGAAACGCAGCGTGTCAATATAGATGGTGACTCGTTTTATAAAGCTTTCGATTTCAAAACAACTTCTGCACAAAAAGGCGTACAACATTACACCATCGAATTGGGAAATGCGACGGGCGAAACCAGTGTGCTCAATAATAAAAGAGATATTTACATTGATATCATCGATGGTCGCCAGAATATATTGCTCCTTGCATTGGCCCCACATCCCGATATCAAAGCGTTGCGCAGCCTCATTACGGCAAATGATAATTATGAGCTGGATGTTCAGATTCTGACTATCAATCCCAATGTCTCTGTTGCAGCTAAGCCTTACGATCTGGTAATTCTGCATCAGATTCCCAGCATTTTAGGATTGGGTAATGCACAGGTTCGGAAATATATTGATTCTAAAACACCGGTTTGGTATATCTTGGGGAATCAGTCAGCGGTACCGTCGTTGAATACTGCCACGCGGTCTTTGAATATCAATTCAGGAAACGGACAATCCGATAAGGTTACAGCCAGATATAATCCGGCTTTCCAGATGCTGAACCTGGATGCAGAAAGTTTGAAGCTACTGGAAAAACTTCCGCCGTTGTCTGTTCCGTTTGGCGAATACAATCTTTCTTCCGGCACAGAACCTATTCTTTTTCAAAAGGTAGGTACGTTAAATACGAATAAACCGCTTCTGGTGATCAACACAACCGGGGAGCAAAAAACGGCAATTCTTGCTGGCGAAGGTATATGGCAGTGGCGGCAGGAGGAATTTGCTTTGACCAGCAAACAGGATGTGGTTGATAATCTTTTTCAAAAACTGATACAGATTCTTTCCGTACGTGAAGACAAACGTAAATTCAGGGTTTATCCGGTTCGGCAGGAATTTGAAGTCGGAGAGAGTGTCGTCTTTCAAACTGAGATATACAATGATATATATGAGCAAATTTATGGGCAGGAAGTGAGGCTGACCCTGACTGATGAAAAGGGCGTTGCACGGGATTACAGCTATATTCATACTGCCGACAACCCGCGGTTCACGATCAGTGGATTAGGCGAAGGTGTATACCGATTTCAGGCAAATACAACACTGAAAGGTGTACAGGAAAAGGTGACGGGACAGCTCGTGGTCAGGAATGTGGATATTGAGATGAATAACACCACAGCAGATTACGGATTGCTCAGAGAATTGGCGGCTAATAGTGGTGGAAAATTCTTAGATCCGGCAAACTTTTCGTCTTTTGTAGAAGAACTGAAAAAAGAAAAGCCGGCCGACAGACTTGATAGTTCTGAAGAA
>DASYHR010000994.1:0-9654 GCA_035998385.1 Dyadobacter sp.
AATAATGCACGGAGAATCGGATACAGCGAGCGGGGTATCAGGTTCTCAATCATTTCGAGCGAATTCGCTCTTTTTTCCTTTGAACTGTGGCGTATTCCTTTCCACGCATTCTGCACCGAATCTTTTTCATAGCGCATCATAAAGATGTAAAAAAGACGCTGATGACAAAGTTCCAGCTCGTATTGGAGGGCATCGCTCCAGAACTTATCGTGTTCTGCGTCATTTAATTCTGCATAAATTCTGGCAGCAAAATCGATTTCTTTATGGATAAATCCATCTGCAACAATCTGCTGGTCAATGTCTAGCGGATAATTTGACAGCGATCTGAGGATAGATAAATGTAGCGAAAGATTAATATTTTCTATAAGTTCGTTACTTTCGAAAAGGTAAATTCTTTTTAAAAGGTTGAAAAGTAATATTTGAACAAACTCACTTTTATTTTTTTCTGCGGTTCTCACAAACAGTGTCCGGTTTTTGCCGTTCGTATCGTTGTCGAGCCAGTGCGATAAAGTAGCTTCACCAGCACTGCCGGCGTTGATCAATGCTGCTATTACTTTGCGCGAAGCACCTGTTGCAGAATCCAGATTTAATGCTTCTATCTGTGCGGAACTACCATGCGAAATGATGGTAACAAGTGCCGCCTGTTGAACCGCCGGCGTTCCGGTACGAATCAATTTTTTAAGATGATCATCATAAGTTTGAAGACCGATCGTATTCAGACAAGAGATCGCTGTCAACTGGTCATTCTCATTTTCTGAGGTAAGCAACCGTCGTAGCGTACCATGCACTAATGGGAGGGACTTCCCAACTTCCCAGCAGCCGACAATGGCTCCTCTCACAATGTCGGCATCGGAATGTGCCAGGTAACGGGATAATCTTTCGCCGGACAGTTTCGGAGACTTGCAGGCAATTCGCACAGCGAGTTCCTGGCAGGGTGTATCGGTTTCAGTTTCAATGTAAAGAAAGAAAGAAGATGACAACCCGGGGTGATCCACGACCGCCAGGGCTTGTAATGTTTTGAATCTCACCTGTACTGCCGGATTCTTCAATAGATTATCGATGTTCTCTTTGAAGGATTCTATGTCGTTGCGGGCCAGCCATTCAATGGCATTGATAACCTCTTCTTTTTTAGCACTTTTCAGGTTTTCTTTTATGATTGGCAACGCTTCGGCAGGAGACGGAAGTTCGCCGCTTCGAATGAATCGTTTGCTGATCGCATTTTTAAGCTCGACAATATAGGCTTTGTATGCCCTTCTGAAAATGAACAATGCTGCAACCGCAAATAGGAGAGATAGGTCAAAAGTCAGGCTGACGTTGGACAATTGATTGGTATAGATCAACCAGAGAATAAGCCCGGCGATAAACATTCCCAGCGGCTCGTAAAAACCCTTGGCCAGTGTGTGACCTTTGAGTCTGTTTTTTGTGGATAGTGGCTGGAAAAGAACGAGGAAAACTGAGTCAAAAATAGTACGTCTTACAATCTCAAAAAGGAGATAGGCTGCACAGTAATACACCAGCAAAGAATGTTCATCTTTTCGAAAATAGGAAGAGACCAATAAGCCAAGCGATACAAGCACCGTCGTGAGCGGCAGCAGATACAATGCGTATTTCACACCGAATCGCTCCACAACTTTACCCGAAAGTAGTACCTTAACAAATGTACTGATGAGATAAGTGGCAGTGAGCAGCGTACCTACAAAGACAATAACATCGTGCTGGCTGTGGAATTTATATTTGACGTTGACGAAAAAATGGTACTCGATCCAGGTCGCCGCAGCCGCTACAGCCACCATGCCGATGCACAATGCAGACAACAGTTGGTTCCCCTCAAAATACTTTTGAATTACTTTGGAGCCATCTCTATTCACTTTTCTTGGTCGGGCGTGATGGGGGTTAGGGATTTCTGTATGCTTAAAAGTCAGTATCTGGGTGTATAATGCCAACGCAAAAAACACGATAGAGATGACCAAGAGGATCATCAGTACCGACGGCGAGTGAATCAGCACTGCCAAAACCGCACCGAGAGCCTTTGCGGGCATATCACCTGATCCTATTACTCCGAAGACCCTTTTACTTTGCCTGACATCAAAAACAAGTGCTGAAAGCCCCCAGAATTCAAGATTGATCAATAGATATATGACCCGGTAGCCCACCATAATTGCAATAGCCGTGGCAATGCCGTGACCCATACTCAACAGCGCCATCACGACCATGACCATGAACAGGGCTGCCGACATGGTACCCAGACTGAGTTTTCTCAGTGCCAGGTGGTGCTCGTAGTATTCATAAATTTTACCTGCGACCATCAAAGTGAGTGCCGCTGCTATGTAAGCAAACGGCAGAGAATATTCCGGATGGTTTTCCAGCAACAACACATTCGCCGAAACATACACGAGGGTAGTACCGACATTGATAAAGAAGTTGTGCAGGAAAAAAAGTAGAGTCTGTTTATTGATTTTATTTAAAATGCTTGTTCCGATGGCTGATGTCATAAACGAATTGTCGATGCTGTCTTTGATGTAAAATAAACACTAATTCTCCCCTTTAAAAACTGGCAGACGCCTTGTATGGGAAAATTTGTGAAGTCACTTCCGGATCACCAGTACGGATGGAGAAAATGAAAGCCATACGCTATGTGATTCTACAGCCTGTTTCCAGCTGCCATAGCTAATCACCATAAGATCGTGTTGCTGGAGAAAATCTTTTTCCAGCGCGTTTTCAGTGTGTAGTTTGAGTTTGCCGGTAACAGATGTTTCTATCATCTCAAAAGATTTGCGCGCATCTTCATTGTTGGCAAGCAAACCTGATGGATCTACAATCGTAATACTGACGTCCGGATTGGTGCTGATGCGTGCCGCAAAATCAAGTAAAAATAGGTCGGATATATTGAAGAGAGGAATGAAGGTCTGTCTGATTTCAGTCAGATTTTTATCAATCAATAAAGCCACCGGAATTTTCACCGACCTGATTACATGGCTGGTGAGTTCGTCAAATATATCCTTATTGAAAAGTTTGTCTTTCCCGGTAATCGTATCCAATAATCGCACAGGACTGATGATCTTCGTGGTGATGCCCAGTACTTTACCCAGAAGTGTCCCCTCAAAAACGCTGTGACCTATACCCATTAGCAACAGGTCGTAATTTCCGTGGTTGGCAGTATGAATCAGATCCTGTTCAATATCCTGCGAAGGTTTGAAAAGCGTTGTGACCGGTAGCTGCAATGTTCTGGCCTCGTCCAATACCGGATGGAACGTTTCCTGTTCATATTCCTCGGTATTGGTGTGATTGAGGTAACTGCTTGGCGTGAGATGAACGGCAGTTACAGCCTGGCCCGAATCTGTATTCAACATGGTTTTCGCTACTTTGAGCATTTTTCTCGCTCCGAGCGGACTGGCAAAAGCAATCGCAATAGAAAATCCTGATTTAAGTTTTTCGTCAGATTCGGATTCGGCATCAATGGGCATAAACCTATCGATCAAGTCCAAAGCAGGGCCGGTCATACAGGTAGTTGCCAGTGCCATGATCACCATCATCGCAAATATTTCGGGCGAAAGCACACCGATATCATAACCTATATTGAGCACGACGAGCTCCATGAGCCCGCGGGTATTCATCAACGAACCGATAATCAGACTGTCGCGCCAGCTTTGTTTGACAAAACGTGCTGCCATGGCACTGCCTATAAACTTGCCGACAACGGCTGCAGCAATAATCCACCCGGTGATCTGCCATAAATAAGGATCATTGATAAGCCCAATTTGCGTGCGAAGTCCTGTGAATACGAAAAACAAGGGGAGGAGTAGCACCATGGATACATCCTCTACCTTTTCGATAAAAATATTACGGAAATTAATGTTGTCCGGCATGATGACTCCTGCCATAAATGCGCCAAATAACGCGTGGATGCCGATCACCTCTGTACAATAGGCTGACCCGATGAGCATCAGGAAAAATACGCCAACCACCGGTTTGGTGAGTCCTTCCTTGTAGTTGAAGTGATCCCCGATTTTTTTCAGTACCGGCTTCACGGCATACACCATAAAGAGTACATAGGTGATGGCGAGCAACATCGTGTAAATTGAGCTGACAAAAGAGCCAGCTTTTACAATAGCGATTACCGCTGCCAGTATACACCAGGCTGTAATATCATCCGTTGCTGCGCAGGTGATCACCATCATTCCGAGCCGTGTTTTTGACAGTCCTCTTTCCTGCACAATCCGGGCAAGAACAGGGAATGCTGTAATGCTCAGTGCAATACCAATAAATAGAGCAAAGGATAGAAAGTTGATATTATCCGGAGCAAAGTCTTTGTATATAAAAAGAGCAAGTCCGACACCCAGGGAAAACGGCAGCACTATGCTTGCATGGCTGATGACGATGGCTTCCTGGGCTTTGGTTTTCAGTACCTTTAAGTCCAGCTCCATCCCGATGATAAACATGAATAGAATAAGCCCGATCTGACTCAGGAACTGTAAATTTCCGAGTGATTTAAGAGGAAACAGAAATCCTGAGAATTCCGGAAAAAGCATCCCAACCACCGAAGGTCCGAGAAATATACCTGCTGCTATTTCACCAATAACTGACGGTTGTCCGATTTTTCCGCAAAACCAGCCGAATACCCGCGCCGTGACTATAATGGTGATAATCTGCAAAAGGAGAATTGCAAGAGGGTTGGTCAGGTCATGGATCAGGGTATCTTTGAATTGGTCAAAGGAAGAGAGGTTCTGGCTTTTATGCGCCGAAGCTAATTGTGGATTTTCGAGCAGTTGTCCCTGCTTCAGAAACCAGTAAAGTAGCGCCGAAAGTGCTCCGATGGTAATTGTGTAGAATAGTACGTTGCGTATGTTCTTCATGAACTAGTGGGGAGTGACGCTTGCAAAATACTAAAATTATGCGATTACGATCGTTTTTTGCTTTTTAAGGTTTAATGAAGAATCGTAATGGCAGTGTGTAGTCAAAATGTGTTTGAACGTCATTTGTTTCATGTTCAACCCTTACAGGGTTGCGGTTGTATCGGACAGATTTGTCGGTCACCGGGTTTCACCCGGCGTTACTCAAATTGAATCCCTCCGGAATTCTTGTTAATTCCGGGAATGTCGGTTTGATACCCGGCGACATTTCAATGCAATGGATGTGGGAGCAAGCCCGGAAGGGCTTGACTATGAATAGCTCCGGGTGCAACCCGGGTAAAAAGAGGAAACTCCGTCGACAGAGCAACCCTGTAAGGGTTGAATTTGAGGTTATACAGCAACCTGCATAACAGTGTCATCCACAAAAACAAAACCCCGGTCTCAAATCAGAAAAATTGATCCGAAACCGGGGCCTTTTCATTCATTTAATGCCTACTTCGTAACTTTTAATTTACCTTGCATCAATGAATAATGTCCTGGGAATGTACAAACGTATTGATATGTACCCGTTTGTTTTGGCGCTACAAAGTACAGCGACTCTGATTTTTCTGGTTCTACAATGTTGCTATGGAAAAGAACATCCGGGCTGTTCGGCACGTAATGCATTTCCGAACCTTTTAATCCAAGATTCAAGCCTGCTTCACCCACAGCGTTGGCTGTTCCCGGTTTTGTGATCACCAGGTTGTGCAGCATATCATCGTTGTTATTAAAAACAATTTTTATCTTGCTGCCTGCTTTTACCTGAATTTCTGAAATGTCAAACTTCAAACCAGGCACCGTTCCGATGATAATTACCTGATCAGGTTTGTCCCAGCCTGCCGGCATTTCAGCGGTACGTTTTGCAGTTGTAACACTTTTAGTTGTTTCTGCAACCGGCATTGTATGCGCGCTATGGTCAACAGATGACTTTACAGTGGTTGTAAATTGACTGCTATTGGCGGGCGCACCTCCGGCAATTTCGTTTAGCGTGTAGTAGCCCGTGTTATGTAACAGCGAATTTCCTTCCGTACCACGTACGCCATCTGCCTTAATTTCATGCACATAGCCTTTGCGAAGCACTGCTGGATCTACAACCAATCTAACCTTCAGGCCGTCTTCTGACACTATAATTCCTTTCACCGGTACCTCATTGGTATTCACAATCGGACTACCATAAGTATGGTGATATTTGTAAGTGAAGCTGCTGAGTTTATAAGCATCCTGAGCAGCTGCAGCAGCCTTGTCAACCGGACTAGTGAATGTAATCTCAAATCCGTCCGGCATCGAACGTACATTTTTCATTTCGAACGGCATTTTGCCCGTCCATGCCAGTCTCTGGATTCCAAATTCGGACTTACCTGTTGCAGACCAGCCGCGACTTGTTTGACCTACAAAAATAGATCCGTCCAATCCCCACTCAAGGCGCAGAATACCAGACATGAAACCTTCACGGAATGGGAAAACGGCCCCCTGCCACACGCCATTCACTTTTTCAAGATCAACCCTCGATATAATACTGTGCCCCTGATCACCCACAAACATTTGTCCTGCAAAGGGACCAAAAGCGCCATTGGTTGCATCTTCAACAAACCCTGCAGTGGATATACCAATGATCGTATGCGGAAACCATATCGCAGGTGCTTTCAGACCTGGCGTGCGTTTAGCTACGTCGTAAAGTGGCTCACCGGTATCCGGAATATCTTCCGGTTTCAATTTCACGGGCGATCCTTCTTCTCCGCTCCACCTCAATCCCGCAGGGTTTCCTGCAAAATCTCCTTTTTCCAGATGCGTCATTCTCCCTGAACCTACCCAGTCACCCTGGTTTTCAGTATAAAAAATATCACCCTTGTAAGAACCAAAAGCAGAAGGAGAACGAAGACCGGTTGCGTAAGGGGTCAATTTACCATCCTCACCAAGTTTGAGCATCCAACCTCTCCATTTGGATTGACTTGCTCCTCTGCCGATCCAGTCAAGGTTGAGGGTAACGATCATTTCTCCGTTTGGCAACTTCACTGGACCATAGGAATATTGGTGGTAGTTACCTGACAATGGCCATTTTGCAAATGATTCGTAAACATCGGCTTCACCGTCGTTGTTGGTGTCTTCCAAACGGGTTACTTCTCCGCGCTGGGAAATCAGGAAATCTTTTCCACGATAAAGTAATCCAAGCGGTTCGTGAAGACCAGCCGCAAATCTCTTGAACGAAGGACGACCATCGCCTTTCAGATAAGGATTTGAAATCATCCATACTTCGCCGCGCCGTGTCGATGCAGCGAGTCGGCCATCCGGTAATGCCTGTAAACCACCTACTTCCATTTTGATATTTTCAGGAATAGGGATTGTGATGATTCGATAATAGTCATCCTCTTTTTTCTGGGCCGACTGCGCTTGCGCGCCAACGTAGCCGAAGGTAATGAGGGTTGTTAAAAGTATATTTTTCATTGAACAGAAATCGTAATTGAGTCAAAGTTGATTTAGGATAACTTACCAGAACATCGTGTAAGCAGTATTTCCTGTCAAAGGCAGAATGAGTTCATTTCCGCCATCTGAAGGTCTGATTGAAGCAGCCGCTTTTTTGTCAATCTGAACATAATAGCGGTCATCAACCTGATAAAGCCCTTTTTCTATCATCACAATGTTTTTACCGCTCGCTGCAAGTGCATACACTGGCTGGCTCGGTTTTCCTTCGAGTTGAAAAGTCCGGTTGATGCCATTGGCAGTCGGTGTCATTCTGTCAACCACCACGGCTGAGCTGATTGCGTAGCGGAAAGCAGGATTACCATGTCCGTCCAGATTATAACCAAGGAAATTGATATTTGCCGAGTCTGGCCATGCAGCCGTTTGTTGAGACAAAGATGCAATACTGCTTTTTCCTGAAACCGGAGCTAAAAGACCTGCAGGTGAGAGTAGTTGTGGTTCGCCGCGTTCGTACCACATTTCAGTAACATTGGCAAACTGTCCTTTCCATGCCTGTAGCAAAGCGCCACGATTCAGATCAACCGTGTAATTCCAGCCCTGAGGTGTACCGACAGAAATACAATGCGTGCGTTTGGCTGTTTCGCCATCCAATTGCACAAATGACCTTACAGTTTCGGTTTTCAGTTCCGGTTCTACGCTGATGTAAGGTTTCGGCTCAGGTTCCGGAAGAGAAGAAAGTGCGTGCAGATCATAAGGTCTTACGCCTGCTTTTTCAACACGCAGGCCCAGCGCCGGCTGTCTCCATGGGAAACGTGAGTAGTGAATTCTGAATTTATGTTTTCCCTGAGTCAGGTTGACTGTGCCTGAATGGCTTTCCTGAGAGGAGCTTTCAGTCTTGTCAATAATCGTTTTTCCGTCTACATCCAGTGAAAACATATTTCCCTGGTAAACCGTCGTGAAGATATATTCACCCGCTTCGGTCGCATCCATATCGCCCTCATATACCAAATGGAATTCACGCATACCGTTGGTAACTTCCTGTGTCAGTGTTGGGGAGGATCCTTCATGATCCAGTTTGCTGTAGGTTTTGCTGTCCCATTTGTCTGAAAAAACTTTGTATTTCAGGTTTTCCAGTGCCAGCGGCTTACGGCTTGCCAGGAGCTGGTAGCCGATGTTGCGGAATGCAATCGTTCCTTTTGTTACTTCCAGGCCAATCGGCTGTGCTGCCGTAATTGGATTATGAACAGGGAGATACACTGTTTCAAGAACAGTCACATCGTTCAGCGTAAGCTGATTAAGTCTGGCTGAACTCGTTTGCAATGGTACCGAAACGTCATAAGCAAGTTCAAGATGTTGCCACAAACCTGGTGATTTGGCTGCATTTTGAGTTGGAAATTGTCCGACGTATCCCGTGGTTGCTGAGCTTGTTTCGGTCTGTTTTGAACTATCTCCAATCCTGACTTTCTGGTTGCCGGGAAGTATCAGATAGCCTTCAGCACCGGGCGAGACCATAAATTCAAGAGAAAGTCTTAAATCGGATGCCTTTACCAATGATGTAATAGGCGAGCCGGTAGTTCCGATCAGGATACCATCTCCGGCAGTTAATTTAGGTTTGGATGCAGATACCGGGTTCATGACGATACCTGATTGCAGAAACCAGTTTGAGGCCGGTTTCTCAAATCCACTCAGATCTTTAAGGTTTAGCGGGGTGTAGTTACCTTTTCCACCCTGGGCCATCACTGCCAAGGGACAGGCCGCAAGGAGCAGGGAAAACTTCTGTATCAAACTTTGCATTGAGCTTTATTAAGTGTAAGGTTCACAATTAAAGACCGAATATCGTACTTTTTTTACGAATATACCGTGATTTTTTAGGAAGTTTTAGCACGTCGTGCGAGTCGTGAAGTTGATGGAAATGAATGTGTCGCAATTTTTGGGATATACAAAACAGAAAAGACCGCCTGATGGCGATCTTCTCAAATAATAAATTGAAATTGGGTAGAATTAATGCGCTTCAAGCCAGTTAGCTCCGATACCGATTCCAGTCTCCATTCTCACAGACAGCGGAATTGCATTCTGCATCAATTCGTCCACCTTCTCTTTCAAAAGCGCTATTTCATCACGGTGCGCATCGAAGACCAGTTCATCATGTACCTGCAATATCATCCGTGATTTAAGCTTCTCCTTTTCAATAAAATCATGAATATTGATCATCGCCACTTTGATCATATCAGCCGCGGAACCCTGGATCGGGGCATTTATGGCATTTCGTTCTGCATAACCCCGGTTGGTTTGGTTGCGTGAATTGATATCCGGCACGTACCTTCTCCGACCTAATATGGTTTCTACA
>DASYHR010001003.1:0-5754 GCA_035998385.1 Dyadobacter sp.
ATCTTCACACCAAGTTTGGACAAATCTTCGTAGGTGTCTTTTTGAGATTGAAGACTCATCGGAGAAAGCAAGGCTTCGCTACCGTCAATCAGGTAGATTTCACTCCCTTTACCTACCAGTTCGGGATATTCTTTACGCAAAATTCCATTTCGCATTTCAGCAAACATACCCGATAATTCCACGCCGGTAGGACCGCCACCAGCAATGACGATGGTGAGCAGCTTGCGCACTTCTTCAGGATCATCCAGCAAGGTAGCTTGCTCCATACGCGAGAGCAGCGTATTACGCATGTCAATTGCATCGTCCAGCGTCTTCATAGCAATCGCATTTTGCTGTACATTCTCCATGCCGAAGAAATTAGTACGTGCACCCGTTGCAAATACGAGGTAGTCGTAACTCAACTCGCCGTTGGATAAAATGACTTTGTTCGCCTCAGGAATCACCTTTTCCAGATAACCCAGACGGAAATCTGTATTTGGCTGTTTTGCAAAGAGCTTTCTGAATGGATAACTGATGCTGGATGGTTCGAGAAAACCGGTAGCAACCTGATAGATAAGCGGCGGAAAGAAGTTATAGTTGTTTTTATCGACTACGGTAATCGTGTATTTGCTGCTCTTGCCCAATGCGAGTGCAAGGTTTACACCGGCAAATCCACCTCCGATAATTACTATATGCATTATAAGTTCGTTTTTGTAATGAAGTTCTTGAAGCAAGCGCTGAGGCTTGCCGACTTTAAAGTAAAAAATAAAGCGATGAGAAAAAAACGGAATAGTTTTTTCTCATCGCTAAGTGCATTACGATTGTATCCGGCTCTGTGTGCAAATACTTAGATTAGCTTTTCCATTTTACTATTTTACCGCTTTGATCGTTTTGAAAATCTCAGCATGCGGCTGTTCGCCCTCGTAAGTTTTTACCAGATTTCCGGCCTTGTCGTAAATAGCGATGTATGGAAAGGAGCGGATCTGATAGTAACGCTGCACTGCATAGGTAAGTCCTTCAGTACCCACTTTAATATTAGGAAACTGGGATAACTTGTATTTTTTCGCAAATGGTGCAAGCATATTCATATCCTGAAACGTCACCATTACTACTTGTTTTCCTGCAATCGCAGCCTGATTCTTCACCATGTCTTCGGTAAAGTGCTGGCAATGATCACAATCCGGAGAAAAATAGATTAATACTGCCGGGCCCGGAGCCATTTGTTTGGAAGTATAATTTTGACCGGTAGTCAGTTTAATATTGAAAGGGGCAATCTTTTTAAGCCCCAGCGCTGCCTGCGCATATACAGAAGTGCTGAAAAGTATGGCAGCCGCCACACCCAAAATGGTTTTTCTGGTCATTGGATTTTACTTTTTGTAACTGTAATTGTCTGCGTCAAGTTCGTAAGGCCTGAAATTTTCATAAGTTCAAATCAAACCGGCGAACAAGCATTTTCACTAAAGAACTTAATTTCTCCCGTGTCCCTGTTGCGGCATTTAACCTTACCTGTGAATTTTGTAGAGGCACCTTTCTGGATAGTCTCGTGCATCATGATAATCCAGACTCCCGGGTTGTTTTTTACACCCACCTTCGCACCATCGATATACTTTTGAACTGGCATTTTCTTTAATTTACTGAATGCACAAAGGTAGTCAAAATGTGCTGTGAAGGATCGGGAGTCAGCCAGAATTTAAAGCAAGAACAAAAAACCGGTATCAGTGCAGATACCGGTCGAAATTTTTGACGTTACAAATTTCCTTTTCGCTTTTCATTTACGGCATAATCTACAGCGCGCGCAGTAATGGCCATGTAAGTGAGAGACGGATTTTGTGTAGCAGTCGATGTCATACAGGCGCCATCTGTAACGAATACATTTTTACAGTGATGCATTTGATTCCACTTGTTCAACATGGAAGTCTTCGGATCTTTACCCATCCGAACGCCACCCATCTCGTGGTTTTCACTTCCGGGATTACGTTTCGTATCCGATGTTTTGATATTGGTAAAACCGGCAGAATCCAACATTTCCGATAATTGGGTATTGAAATCCTGAACCATTTTCATATCGTTATCATCGAAATCTACCGCCATTCGTAGTTTTGGAATACCCCAGGCATCTTTCTCGACTTTGTCCAGACTTACGCTGTTACTTTCTTTGGGGATCGTTTCGCCCATCATTTGCGCACCAATGTTCCAGCCGCCTGTTTCAGGTTTGAACAGACTGTCTTTCAATGGTTCACCGAGCCCTTCTCTTGCATTGGAATTCTTTGAAGCTGAAACTGACGCTGCGTATCCTCTCAGAAAGTCGGTATCCTGTTTGGCTACATTTCTGAACCGGGGCAGGTAAGCAGCGTTGGGTCGGCGACCGTCGGTAGTTGAATCATGAAAGCCGTCATATTCAGCAGTAATACGTCCGCGGTAATTATGAAAACCAATGTATTTCCCCAACGCACCGCTGTCATTGCCCAATCCATTCGGGAATCGCGCTGATGTAGAATTCAGTAGAATCAGATTACTGTTGATCGCGGAAGCGTTAACAAAAATGATATCAGCATAAAACTCTGACATTTCCTTCGTCAGTGTATCAATCACTCTCACGCCGGAAGCCTTTTGTTTTTTCTCATCATAAATGATAGAATGAACCACGGAATGCGGACGGAGCGTCATGTTTCCGGTACGCTCTGCCCAGGGAAGGGTAGAGGAGTTTGAACTGAAATATCCTCCGAACGGGCAACCGCGCTGGCACATATTTCTATGCTGACATTTCGCTCTTCCCTGTTCCAGGTGAATAGGTTTGGGATCCGAAATGTGTGCAACTCTACCAATGACAATGTGGCGCGAGTTGTTGTATTGAGAAGCCGTTTTTTGGCTGAAATGCTTTTCTACACAATTGAGATCGTGTGGTTTGAGGAACTCACCATCCGGGAGATGAGCCAGCCCATCTTTATTACCCGATATTCCTGCAAATTTTTCCACGTAACTGTACCATGGAGCGATGTCTTTGTAGCGGATCGGCCAGTCCACCGCGAAGCCATCACGCGCCGGCCCCTCGAAGTCATAATCAGATAAACGTTGCGTCTGACGCGCCCACAGCAGTGATCGCCCGCCTACCTGATAGCCGCGCATCCAGTCAAACGGCTTGTCCTGGATGTAAGGATGTTCGGCGTCTTTCACCACAAAATGCATGGCGTCTTCCTTGAAAATATAATGTTTGCTGGCGATAGGATTTGCCTCTTTCTGAGCTAGTGTTGCCTGTCCCAAATGCTCAAATTCCCACGGCTGCATGTTCGTTGTAGGGTAGTCTACGATATGTTTAACATCTCTTCCTCTTTCAAGTACAAGTGTTTTGAGACCTTTTTCCGTAAGCTCCTTCGCTGCCCAACCTCCGCTTATTCCGGTTCCGATTACAATGGCATCAAATGTTCGTTGTTGTATAGAATCAATGTTAAAGAAAGACATCCTTCTGTTAATTAAGAGTTCAGGTGAAATTCGGGCTGGTATGGCTCAGCATATAAAAGCCCGTAGCAGGTGAAATTACTAATTTGTATTTTGTAATTTGCTCCTATCGCTGAAGATATGACGACAAATCCTCACAAAACCTGTACATATGCATAACTCTGCAAATCCCCTTTCTAAGATATTTTTTCTTTTATTTATTCTCTTTTCAGTTTCGGCAACTGCACAGATCAAACTCAATGAGGACTCGGTTTACATTCGTAAGAATTATACAAAAATCGAGAGACTGATTCCGATGCGTGACGGCGTGAAACTTTTTACTTCTATCTATCTTCCCAAAAAAATATCTGAAAAGAACAGATTTCCGATCATGCTGAACAGAACGCCGTACAGTGTGGCTCCCTACGGTGAAAAGTTGTTCAAAACTTCAATCGGGCCAAGCGTGCACTTTGCGAGGGAAGGTTACATTATTGTCTATCAGGATGTAAGAGGTAAATATATGTCAGAGGGTGATTTCGAGGCGTACAGGCCATATATCACCGATAAGAAATCTGAAAAGGACATTGACGAAAGCTCCGATACTTATGACACGATCGAGTGGCTGATACAAAATATTGAAGGCAATAATGGGAATGTAGGAACCTGGGGTATTTCTGCACCGGGATACTATTCGACCATGAGCACCATTGATGCCCATCCGGCACTCAAAGCGGCCTCTCCACAGGCGCCGGTATCGGATTGGTTTATGGGAGATGACCGCCATCATAATGGTGCTTTCTTTCTCATGGGTTCGTTCTCGTTTATTTCTTCGTATGGGGCACCACGTCCGGTTCCTACCAGCAAGGGAACTCCGGGATTTTCAGGTTACGGCACACCCGATTCCTATACCTTCTATAAAAATGCAGGTCCGATCAAAAACCTGAATGAAAGATATTTGAAGGGTGAAAACCGGATATGGAACCAGCTGATGGAGCATGAGGTGTACGATGAATTCTGGCAGGCACGTACCCCGGTTCCACATTTGAAAAATATAAAACCAGCCGTGATGGTGGTAGGAGGCTGGTTTGACCAGGAAGACTTATACGGCCCGTTGAAAGCATATGGTGGTATTGAAGCCAATAAACCTAAGTCTCCTAACTTGCTGGTAATGGGGCCATGGATACATGGAAGCTGGTCGCGCGGAACGGGCGAGTCGTTAGGAAATATTCGCTTCGGATCAAAAACAAGTACTTTCTATCAAAAAGAAATTGAATTTCCTTTCTTTAACCATTATCTGAAGGCAGCAACGGCTCATGCATTGCCAAAGGCATACATTTTCGAAACCGGCGCCAATGAATGGAGAAAGTACGACCAATGGCCACCCGCGAACAGCGCGGAAAAGAAGCTGTATTTACATCCGGACGGAACATTATCGTTTTCTCCAACGATGTCTGTTATGCAGGTGGGAGCAAAGCCGTCGTTTCACGAATACATCAGTGACCCTGAAAAACCGGTTCCGTACACTGCTGAGATTCGCATCATTCGTGGAAGTGACTTCATGTATGAAGACCAACGCTTTACTGCTACGAGACCGGATGTGCTGGTGTATCAGTCTGACGTATTAACTGAAGATGTTGTGATTTCCGGTAATGTGTTCGCCAATCTGTTTGTATCAACTACGGGTACGGATGCAGATTTTGTTGTCAAACTAATTGATGTATATCCAAACGATGCGCCTAATGATAGTCCGGTCAATCCTGCCATGAAGATGGGTGGATTTCAATTGCTGGTAAGGGGGGAAGTGATGCGTGCCAAATTCCGCAAAAGTTTTTCAAAGCCAGAACCGATGATTCCGGATAGTATTGAAAATGTAAAATTTGACATGCAGGATGCTGCGCACAGGTTTAAGAAAGGACACCGTATGATGATCCAGGTACAAAGCTCGTGGTTTCCGCTGGTTGATCGTAATCCTCAAAAGTTTGTCAATATTTACAAGGCTTCGGAAGAAGATTTTCAGAAAGCGACACATCGCATTTACACTTCGGGGAATCAGAGTTCCTATGTAGGGGTGAGGGTCTTGGAATGATAAAATTGAAAGAGGCCACTCCGGATAAGAATGGCCTCTGCTTTTATTTTTCCATCGGTTCAAGATGTTGATTGATTCCCTTTTCAATGTAAGGTAAACCTTCACCGAGCCAGGATGGCATCGGAGCATCTTTGAGATAATAATCAAAATACTGATAAAGTCTGACAGCGAAATCCTTCATATTCTGCCGTTTACCCAAGCCGTGTTTCTCTCCATTGTAGTTCAGCATCCACACGGGTTTGTCAAGTCTTTTC
>DASYHR010001014.1:0-2137 GCA_035998385.1 Dyadobacter sp.
GAAGGCTTCGGTGGTGTACAGGGTATTATCAAGGGCAAAGGTGAATTGTTTGATTACCTGTCCAAGAAAAAGGGAATCGTTTTTGTGAATACGCAGCAGGAGATGCTCATGGAAATGGTGAGTAAAAGACGGGCTTTCGGAGAAATTGTTTTCTATTGCACACCTTCCAGCCCGGTAAACCCTGAACTTCTGCAGGAAAATCCGGTGGTAGTATACAAAGCGAATAACAACCGCAAGGTAACAACGCACCTTCCTGGTAAATATAATTTCGACAATATATGCGCTGCGCTGGCAATAGGCAATTACCTGGGCGTATCTGAAGAAGATGCACACGAAGCGGTGGCATCCTATCAGCCAGATAACAACCGCTCTCAGGTTGTCCAAAAAGGAACAAATACCATCACAATGGACGCATACAATGCCAATCCTTCTTCCATGGCAGCGGCTGTCGCAAACTTTGACCGACTGGTTGCACCTAAAAAAATGCTGATACTTGGCGATATGCTTGAACTGGGTGATGCAGCCGTTGAGGAACACCTTGCGCTGGGGAAACAAATCGCCGAAGGTAATTTCGACATCGTTATTCTTGCAGGTAATCTGATGCAACATGCGTTACCGGCCTTACCGAAAGCGTACTATTTTCCTGATAAATTTTCGTTGCACAACTGGATCATGGACAACCCGCAAGATCATACACACATTCTAATCAAAGGTTCGAGAGGTATGGCGCTTGAGACCATCCTTCCGCTCATGAAGGAGTAAACATTATAATTACCTTTATTATTAATATAATTATATAGTACATATCTATTGACATATAAACAATATCTATAATTATGTATATTCAATAGAAAAAAATAAATTCATTTGTATAAATCAAGTATTCCTTGCAATAGTACCATGGCAAAAATTGCCTTCAATGCTCGTGGATTGTAAATTTGTGACATTAAAAAAATACAATTTATAAACTCACGAGCAATCATGGCAAATAGACTTTTATCAGTGGGATCTACATTCCCTGAATTCAAGAAGACATCAGTAGTATCTCTTGAAAAAGGAAACGAATTCTACGATATTACCTCTGAAGACCACAAAAATGCAGAGAAATGGATGGTAATGTTCTGGTGGCCAAAAGATTTCACTTTTGTATGTCCTACAGAAATTGCTGAATTCGGCAAACACGTTGATGACTTCGCAGACCGCGATACAGTGTTGATCGGTGCTTCTACTGACAGCGAATTCGTTCACCTTGCATGGAGAAAAAACCACGATGATCTTCGTGACCTTCGTTTCCCTATGCTTGCTGATACATCGAAGTCACTTGCGGAAGAATTGGGTATTCTTGAAGCAAATGAAAAAATCGCTTACCGCGTAACTTACATCGTTGATCCACAAGGAGTAATTCGTTGGGTATCTGTTAATGATCTTTCAGTTGGACGTAATGTTGGCGAAGTAATCCGCGTTTTGGATGCACTTCAAACTGACGAACTTTGCCCATGCAACTGGGTAAAAGGAGAAGCTACTTTGGCTTAGGTTTTAATTAAGACCGAATTGCCGGAACGATTAAGAGTTAAGAATGATCAAATATTCAAAACGGTCATGTCTTAACTCTTAATTTTTAATCCCTGATTTCTTCCCCACTTCAATCTTACTAAAATGTATCCATTTGCAGCAACAGGCAATACTAAAGATTCCCTGTATAAAGAGATTAATTTGCCCGCGGATTTTGAAAGCGTGCTGATTAACAAGTTGGCGGCGCTTGATCACCGTTATCTTAAAGACCTGAAAATCAACCTCGGCAACGTTCTTAAGTCTCAGAACATTAGCCGCAAAGAAGCGCTGTTAATCGCGCTTTCAGTGGCAGTTAACGAAAAAAATGCAGCGCTGATCTCTGCGCTTGAAGAACTGGCAACAACTGAAGGTGCAGACGAAAAGGAAATTGCTGAAATAAGCGCCTGTGTATCTTTGATGAATGCCAACAACGTGTTCTATCGTTTCAGACATTTCATGGACAAGGAATACTACAATACAGCACCTGCAGGCATCAAGATGAGCATCATGGCGAATCCTGTCCTTGGTAAAGAACTTTTTGAACTTGTAAGTCTCGTCGTTTCAGCTTTGAATGGTTGCGAAATGT
>DASYHR010001015.1:0-2591 GCA_035998385.1 Dyadobacter sp.
CCTTGGTACAGCTTATCTCCTTCAGTAGGACTAATTTCGAGGTGAGATAACCAATTTATTCGAATCGAGAAGATAAGGTTGTTGAGTATTCTTATAAGGTGTAAGGTGATAACTCGCTGATATTGTTTACAAAATCCCATACTTTTAATAGATTTACGTACCCGAATGAGATTGAACGTATGGAAATCGCACATACTACGTTTATATCGTGATTGTAGTAATAGTTTTCTTACTCTTATTGGGGGGTATTCCTGTTCATACGGAGCACATTCCTATGGGTATTTTGAAGACGCAGACTTCAGGGAATAATCATCAGCAACACCTATACCATGACAAACCCGCTTAAAAAAGCATCTCTATCTTCCTTTATCTGGATTACTCTTCTTCTTCTTATTTTAGCCTATTTTGTAGTCGTAACACTGGCAAAAGATTCCAAATCCCGTGTATTACGGAGTAACATTGCTGCTCTGAAAAGTGAAAGCGAAAATTACCAGAAACTCGACAGCTGTGTCTCCATACTCTATGATGCTGAAAATAACAGCAGGCTCTTTGTAACCACCCTTGATTCGTCTTATCTGCATAGCTATAAAACCCAGATTGCCGCCGTTGCCAGGATGCTTTCGGATTACGAATCATCACACCATAGACAGGGTTTGCCACTGTCCAGCCTTATTGTTGACAAAAAACTGAAAGATGAGCAATTTGTGGAGATGAAAATGCTCGTTGACAGCCTGTTAATTTTTTCATTCCAATTAAAGAGCGCGACTCCAATTGCCGTTAACAAACCAATTCCGGTAGTAACAAAGACTCAGAAAATAGCCAAAACGGATTCTGTTTACATCGAACCACAAAAAAATAAAAAAAGGTTATTCAGACGCATTGCTGATGCTATTTCGAACAAAAGCTCTGAGGAAAGAGCATTGGCAAAATCCGAAAGTACCATTACGATTAAGGATTCCACGCTGGTTTCAGAGAAGACCAGCGGCAAAACAGCGATGGATATTTTTCAGCAATACGAAAATGCACGCAGACAGCTTAATGACACTGAGCGCCAGATGCTGTTTATCAATAGTCGTCTGTTTGCCAATTTGAAAAATATTCTTGCCGGGATGAAAGCGGAGGAAGGTGCCAATCTGCGGGTGATCAGAAATGAGCTGGTTGCAACCAGTCATGATCAGCTTGATGAGGTGGACCGGCTCTTCTCAGGGAATATTGTCATCGTTTTGGTGCTGACAATGGTGATTATCTGGAACCTGATCAGGTTGTACAAACAAGAAAATTCTTTACTGAAATATGCACAGCTTACCACGGCTACCACGCGAAAAAAGGGTGAGTTTATGGCTCAGATTGCGCACGAAATCCGAACCCCGCTGAATGCGATTATAGGATTTTCCCAGTTGATTGATTCGGATAAGCTGGACGACGAAATCAAACCAAACATCAATGCAATTAAAAGTTCTTCCAGAACATTGCTGGTGCTGGTCAATGAAATTCTTGATTTTTCAAAATTTGAAAGCGGTAAAATAGCTCTGGTAAATACCCCTTTTTTACCCGCGGAAATTTTATCGGATACGGAAAGTATGCTGTCGGTTTTGGCACAGGAAAAGAACATCACCATACATTCTCACCTGAATCTGGCAAATGATTTACGTTTGATAGGAGACGGTTTCAGGTTGAAGCAGGTGGTCATCAACTTGCTTTCCAACGCGATCAAGTTCACACCGGATCATGGTCATATTACGCTGGCCGGGACTTTTGACGTGAAGGAAGAAGGAGGGGGAGTGCTCAGGATAGGTATCCGGGATTCCGGCGTCGGGATAGCGAAAGAAAACCTGGATAAGATTTTTGATGATTTTGTTCAGGTAGAGAACGCTGAGACAACCTCCCGGCAGGCGGGAACGGGACTGGGACTGGCAATTTGCAAACGTATTGTGGACTTGTGTGGTGGTAAAATCAGTGTAAAAAGTGAGCCTGGTACAGGGTCTGAGTTTACTGTTGAAATTCCTTTGCTAATAGCTCCTCCTGCGAAGAGAGCCAATATTGAGAAATCTCCTGAATTGCCGGGAACCGGGTTTCTGAATGGAAAGCGGATTTTGATTGCTGATGATGTCAAAATGAACCTTGTTTTGATCGGTATGATTCTGGATAAACATGGGGTTGTGTACGATCTGGTCAAGGATGGAGATGAAGCTTTTGAGCATATTGTGGCCAATGCGTATGATCTGGTGATCACCGATATCCACATGCCGAAGAGTAACGGCTTCGAGCTCACGGCAAGAATTCGCCAAATGGAAGATGAGCTGAAATCAACAACACCGATACTTTGCTTTACCGGAAGCTCGTCTAACGAAAGCCAGCATCAGTATATTAAGGCAGGGATGAACGGCGTGATCAGGAAGCCTTTCGAAGAGGCGAAACTGATCAGTACAATTGAGGAATTAGTGAGAGTGTAAAAAAGTGTGACTTAGTCAAGTATTTTTCTGATCACAGCATATTCGTCCCGGTCGAGTACGTCCAGTTTTCCTTTGGTAGCCTGGCTGATCTGATCACGGAATTTCTTGATCCGTGACAACATCGGCTCCACAATGGTG
>DASYHR010001048.1:0-2909 GCA_035998385.1 Dyadobacter sp.
CTTTTCAGGCGGCGGACTCCAAGGGTTGGGTGGCTCAGTCAGGGGAGCAGAATAGTGCCATCCAGCGTATGGAAGGCAATGATAATGAAGCTAAAATACAACAGACATCTGACGGGAACGATGCATTTCAGCAGATTGTAGGGCTGGCAAGTTCAGGCAACTACAGCTCCATCGTGCAAAGTGGCAATGACAACAATGCCCGGATTGTTACAGAAGGTAGCGACAATAAATTCGAAGCTACTCAGGTAAAAGATCGCAACAGCGTTGTTGGGCTCGATGGCTCGGCTACTTCAAATGCTACACAGACAGGCGATGGAAATGACATATTGCTCAATCAGATCGGGTACGATAACGCCTTTCGTATACGTCAGGTCGGTGACAACAACAGTGTAGGTGGAGCTGGCGTGTTAGGAGCATTGCAGCTAGGCGACAACAATACGGCTATTTTCTCTCAGGAAGGGTTCGATCTCAAAATCATATCGGATCAATACGGTAACAACAACTTCCACGAAGTAAACCAAACCGGCAACGGAAGCGAATCCATTACACGTCAGTCAGGGTCGTCCAACAGGGCAAATGTTACCCAGGCTAACCAATAAACCCGAATCTATCAGTTTAGATTGTTCATATATCTCACCTTTTTTTAATCCTTTCTCATTTACTAAAATTATGAAAAAACTAACCTTTACCGTAGCACTCCTTCTATCGGGAACCTACCTTTTCGCCCAGAATAACTCGTCTACTATTGATCAGGTAAATGTTCCCACCGGTGCGATTAATAAATCGCTGGTCAATCAAACCGGCAATGATCATAAGTCCGTTATTGATCAGAAGAATACCAACGCCAACAGCAGTGCAACGAATGATAATTCGGCTACTGTAACACATACAAATACGCTTCCGGATTATGTTTTGGGAGCTAATGATTCGTACATTAAGCAAAATGGTTATGCCAATAAGGCCGATGTATCATCGGAGGGAGATCAAAACGTTTCTAAAATTGATCAAACTAACCGCAATCATACTGCAACAGTAGGGCAGATCGGAAAAAGAAACGATTCAGATGTGGATCAAACAGATCGTAGTAACAATGCAAATGTGGATCAGAATGGATTTGATAACTCTTCAAAGGTAGATCAAAGTGACCGGGGAAACACGGCAATTGTAGAGCAGGATTACATAGATAATCAATCAACAATTACTCAAAGCGGAGGTTCGTCAGGAACATCAGGCAATTATGCAAATGTAAATCAGGACGGATCTGCAAATATTTCCAATGTTGTGCAAATTGGTAGAAACCTTGCTGGTAATTCGGCAAATGTAACGCAAACTGTCGCGTTTAATAATTCTGATGTTTTGCAGGACGGAAGACTTAATGATGCGACTGTGGTGCAGGCAGGAAATACCAATGATTCAGATATTGACCAGGATGGAAACCTCAACGGAGCAGAAGTAAACCAAACAGGCGACCTTAACTCTTCTGATGTAGAACAGGATGGTGATTTGAATGATGCAATTGTCAATCAGGATGGTACAAGTAATGGGTCAACTATCACACAAGATGGTACAGATAATCGCGCTGATGTAGACCAGGATGGCACCGGTAATACATCTTCGGTGAATCAGGATGGTAGCTTGAACTTAGCTGAAGTCGATCAGGATGGAGTCGAAAATATTTCATCTATTGTGCAAAATAACTTTGCAAATGAGGCTACCGTAACTCAATTGGGTGACGAAAACAATTCAGTTGTTACCCAGAGTATTGGCAACAATGAGGCGATTGTAGATCAGGATGGTACCGGAAACCAATCAACGATTACTCAGGTTGGAAAGACTGGATACATTTTTGGGTTTATTCCTTATGCAATGGAAGGCAACCTGGCCGATGTGCAGCAAACAGGAAACGGTAACATTTCGGCCGTTACACAGACTGGTAGTGAAAATGAAGGCTATGTGGTTCAGGGCGGTACAGGTAATAACACCGGCCTGACACAAACAGGTACTGGCAACTGGGCTAAATTTAGTCAGTACGGAACTACCAATGTATTCGAAGCAACTCAAACTGGTGACGGAAATAAGATTACCGGAATTGGTGCAAGCCAAGATGTTAACGGCGCGGCTCAGTCGGACGGAAATAACAACTACGGTAAGATCGTTCAAACTGGAGATGGAAACTTAAGTGAGTCATGGCAGCACGCTGGTGATGACAACCAGATGATGGTTACGCAGTTGGGTGATGAAAACCGTTCACTGGTACTGCAAAGCGGTAACGCAAATACTGCTACCCTAAATCAAACCGGAGGGATGAACACATCTTCTATTATTCAGACAGGAGGGATGAATAGCGGTATTGTCAATCAAACAGGCGGAATGTAATCGCGCCTGCCTTATAAAAGCCCGTAAATCACGGCGCTCTGGGATACCAATACCCGGAGCGCCTGATTCCAGCTTCCAAACATTTGTACTTATGAAAAATGGTAAGGTGTTCAATGTCAAATGTATGGTAGGAATAGTAATTGCTTTCTTATCCCAGCAGGCTTACGGACAGCATCAAGTTGAAAAACCTATGACGGAACAGCAAAAATCTACGGATACAGTTGAAGTGACTGCCGAAGGGCTGAAAGTAATACAGTCGGGAAACGAGAATCGCGTGGAGGTGACTCAGTCAGCGGGAAAATCATCTGTGAAAACCGGAACGACAACGACTGTTGTAGAACGAAAGGGAAACCGTGTCGTGTACAACAGTGATGCCGATTCTTCCAATCATACACGTGTTCAACAATCCGGTTCGGGCAATAGCGTGGTAGTACGGCAAAACGGTGGTGGCAACACGGTGCGGGTACGGCAGTCGCCCGGAACAAAGAAAGAAGACTAACCGCATTCACAATACGAAACGTTATGAAAAATCT
>DASYHR010001051.1:0-12497 GCA_035998385.1 Dyadobacter sp.
AGCGGCCTTTGAGGTAGGAGCCGATGACTATATCACGAAGCCGATCAAACCTCGCGCGCTGATGAGCAGGATCAATGCGTTATTCCGCAGAGAAGCTCAAAAAGCAGATTCAGGGGATCAGATTGATATACTTGACCTGAGTATCAACCGTAAAAATTACACGGTTACACAGCAAGGCGGCAAGTCCACCGTCTTACCAAAAAAGGAATTTGAACTGTTGTTTTTCCTTGCTCAAACTCCCAATAAAGTATTTAACCGGGATGAATTGCTACAGAAAATATGGGGTGCAGATATATATGTTCTGGAACGTACGGTAGACGTACACATCCGTAAGTTAAGAGAGAAACTGGGAGACCAGTATATAAAAACCTTAAAGGGTGTGGGTTATATGTTCAGCAATGAAGTAGCCTGATACGAAAGCATAACCGGAAAGAAAGATCTAATCATCTTTCTTTCTTTTTTTACGCTCTTTCTTCCTGAAAGCAAGTTTGATATTTACCTCTCCGTTCTCATCCAACGCTTTCAGGAAGATTTTTGAGCCTTCTTTCCTTTCCTGATTATTCGGATCGAGTACGTAGGTAGAATCCCGTTTTTTGAGGTTACTGAGCGGAATAGCAATGTTGATATCCGTTTTGTTTGCGAAGCTATATACGCCGTCCACAAAGAGCGTCATTACATTTGACTCTATCTCCATTGGTTCAATTTCAATTTCCTGACCGGCAAGACGAAAATTATTGGTGATCGGCGCAAACTGTACACTTTCAAAGTTCCGGTTTTTAAAAACGAGTTTTTTCATTTTCAGAAATGGCTCGAAATTATTGATGTGTCCATTTGTAAGATTGACACGTAAAAGCCCTTTCATACTCGCAGGCACGAGCCGCACATTGTTGTTAAGCTTGCTTTCAAAATTAAAATCTGTATTCAGCCTGCCTTTCAGATTTTGATCCGTCAGGGTTTTCTGTCCAAAGTTATCAAACGACTCAAACACACTCTGTACATCAGCATTATCGATCTTACCTCTGATAGCCAAATGGGGTGAAGTCCCCGAGCCATTGTTTCCTATCTCTCCTGAAATACGTACGCGAGCTCCTTTGAAAGCTCTCATTACAAAATATTCCAATGCCAGTCCATTATCCTTTGCAGTAAATTTACCTTTCACCTGCGTAGCCGTAAAACGCCTGTATGTTACTTTTTCAGAACTTAACTTGGCAATGACTTCAATGTTGTCAATTGCTTCATCTAACAGTTGAGATAATTTCAATTTATCCTTTTTTTGCACTGTTTTCTCCCTTGCCGCAAAAAGTGTTTCCAGCCAATTCAGCTTCCAGACCGGAATATTGATGTTCACCAGAGCGCGCAGCGACTTGGGCGACCCAAACAGATAAGGCACAAAATCTATCACACGTCCATTCAGATAAAGCATATTGGGACCATCCGAGAAATTCAGATTTTGGAAAACAAGTGCCTTTTCGTTGAATGCCAGATCTCCCTGCAGTTTGGTAAGATGCACCTGCCGCGGCAGATAATCCATAGCCACATCTCTCAACGATGCTTTACCCCACAACTTTCCACTGAACTTATCTTTGCCAGGGTCATAGAATTTTTTCAGGCTACCGTCAAAGTGAAAATCGATATTGGCCTTCCCTTTCAAAAACCGGTATCTGGTAGGATCCAGCAACTGGTCCATTTGTGATGCATCGGCACTCAGATATCCGTCAAGCTTTGCCTGAGGATCTATAAAATCGTTGACTATCAGCTTCAGTTTAAACGGAATCTTCCCGAAGAACCCATTAATATTAGAAGCCGTTAGCCTGGCATTCGTAGGCTCAGGCTCTTTAAGCGAATCTGCCTGATTGGTATAATATCCTTCAGCCACAACTTTGTTCAAAGTTCCAACCGGCAATTCATAGCTAAATGGTTCTGTTTTAAAGCGCAAATTCACTTTGGGCCTTTTCCCTTTGGCTTTTCCCAAAAGCTGTACGTCTGCATCTACCAGCGACTTGATACCAATAGAATCAATCTGCGCCCTGATCACCTCGGGCAACAGAGGTGTGGCATGATCAACTGCAATACGTTTAGCCTGGAAATTAAGATGAAAAGGGTTGATTGTATCCTTCAGGTTAAATACACCACTAATATTTACATTGTCTTTTGTACTAATTTCCATAACAGACGGAAAAACAGTAATCCGTTTCTCATCATTGTTAAAAGAAATGAGAACGTGCATATTGGTTTCCTGATTAGCCAGGAACGCACCCTTTTCGGGTTTAAAGGTTAATCCTTTGAAGAAAACAGACCCATCAAAATTCGCATTCGTAGCTGAATCCGTAAGGGTTATGCGATTCGTCGCGTCGTGAAATAATCCCCCATAATTTTTACCAGTGACAGAATCTGCAAAACTTACGGCAAAGTTGACAAAGCGCAGGTTGCTTAGTTTGGAAACTAAATCATTGGGTTGAGAAGGCTTATTGCTTTTTGTATTTTGAGACTTAAATATGGTGAGGTTAGAGTAGCCATCTTTTCTTACAAAAATATTCAGACTTCCATTTTGCAAAACAAGATTTTTGATCTTAAAATCACCCCGATACAAGCCGTTCAGGTCGAGTGTTGCATGTAATAATTCCAGGTCCAGGAAAGCGGTATGATGTTGCTGGTAAAGGCTGTCCGTCAATTTAACATTAGCCAGTGTAAAGTTCAACCCGAAACCGCCTGTGAACGGTCGGAATTTAAAATCTGCAATTTCCAGGTTTCCATTCAGCTTTTCGTTGACGGCTTCCTGCACTTTACGAAAAATTTTCTCCTTATTTCTATCCAGCCACACCTCCACAGCCCCAAAGAGCAGCAAGCCGAAAAGAGCAACAATTCCCGTAATCTTTAAAAATTTAGCGAACATGAAAAAGGAAGAAATGGTAATCCCGAATAACGGCAACAAAAAATCTTTTCATGTAGTGCAGCCATCAGTCATGTTTACTAATAACGTGCCACATCATACTTAGTCACAAAGAGCCTGATGATGTTACCGCTATCAATTTCGCTATTCACAGCAAAAAATGCTAGTTTTGTTCACTCTTTTGTACAACAGAAGCTGATAATCACCAATACTGCAAACAGAAATGCTACTAAGCGAACAGGAAATTTTACGCAGGCAGAAGCGCGACGAGTTGTTGCGCATGGGCATTGAACCCTATCCAACGGAAGAATTTACGGTAAATACGTATGCTGCCGACATCAATAAAAATTACGAAAACAATAAGATTGATTACAAACATGTAACCATGGCGGGCCGCCTGATGGGCTTCCGTATTATGGGTAGTGCGGCATTTGCTGAAATGCAGGATAGTACCGGACGGATACAGCTATACTTCCGTCGCGACGACCTGTGCCCGGGTGACGACAAAACACTTTACAATACTGTATTCAAAAAGTTACTTGATATAGGTGACATCATCGGTGTTACCGGTTTTGTGTTCACAACACAGACAGGCGAAATATCTGTGCATGTTCAGGAATTTAAAATCCTTAATAAATCGTTACGTCCGCTTCCTGTTGTGAAACGTGATGAGCAAGGAAATGTCTACGATGGATTCACGGATCCGGAACTCCGTTACCGCCAGCGATACGTCGACCTGATTGTAAATCCTGATGTGCGTGATATATTCATCAAACGTGCCCGGATCATTACCACCATGCGTTCTTACTTCGATTCCAATGGATGGCTTGAAGTAGAAACGCCGGTTTTACAAACGATACATGGCGGCGCTGCAGCACGTCCTTTCCAAACGCACCACAACGCGCTGGATTTGGGATTGTATCTGCGTATCGCTACTGAACTTCACCTGAAACGACTGATCGTTGGTGGGTTTGAAGGCGTGTATGAATTTGGCAAACTGTTCCGTAACGAAGGAATGGATCGCACACACAACCCGGAATTTACGACTGTCGAGCTATATGTAGCTTATAAGGACTATCTATGGATGATGGAAATGACGGAGAAGTTGCTGGAACAAGTTGCGGTAGCTGTGAATGGTACAACAAAAGTTCAATTCGGAGAAACAGAGCTTGATTTTGCCGGACCCTATCGCAGACTAAGTATAACTGACGCCATCCACCAATACACAGGATTGAATGTAGATGTTCTGGATGAGGTTGCTATCCGTGAAAAATGCCGTGAATGGGGCATGGAAGTAAACGACAGTATGGGCAAAGGAAAATTGATCGACGAAATATTCGGAGAAAAAGTGGAATCCCATATTATTCAACCAACGTTTATCACTGATCACCCGGTAGAAATGTCGCCGCTTACCAAGAAGCATCGTAGCAAGCCAGGCATGGTGGAGCGTTTTGAGCTTTTTGTAAATGGTAAAGAAATTGCAAACGCTTATTCTGAGTTGAATGACCCGATCGAGCAAAAGGAACGTTTTGAGGATCAGCTCAAACTAAAAGAGCGCGGAGACGACGAGGCTATGGAAATGGATGATGACTTTATCCGCTCCCTGGAATACGGTATGCCGCCCACATCGGGAATTGGAATCGGTATCGACCGCCTGACTATGTTACTTACCAACAATTCCAGCATCCAGGAAGTTATTTTCTTCCCTCAGATGCGTCCTGAAAAGAAACAGGAAATGGCCAGGGAGTCCGACTATTTGGCGGCTGGCGTACCCGCAGTATGGATTCCTGCCTTGCAAAAAATGAATATTCATACTATTGAACAGCTGAAGACAGCGAGCCCAAATAAAATATTCAACGACCTGGGTGGATTACGGAAAAAACTCAAAATAGAAGACAAGCTTCCGCAGCTTGATGATATCAAGACATGGGTCGAATAAATAGAAATGAAAAATGCCGGATCGTAGGATCCGGCATTTTTCATTTCTGCAAAAAAAATATAACTATATCTTTTTTACCTGTACAGCGTTTAAGCCTTTCTTTCCTTCAACAACCTCGTATTCAACCTGGTCATTTTCACGAATTGTAAGCCCTCCCAATCCTGTCACATGGACAAAAATGTCTCTGTTTGTGTCGTCTTCAACGATGAAGCCATATCCCTTAGCTTCATTGAAAAATTTTACAGTACCTGTTGGCATAATGTTGTAAATAAAAATTAAATAAGGTGAAAATACATCGGAATGTAACCGATCCAATTTACAGAGATATTGCGTATCCAAACAAATGAATGAAGCTTGGCTGATTTACAAAAGAATTTTTGGCAAATCGCATCAACACATCTTGATAATAATGAACCACTTACAAATTCCTTAATCACAAAGAAACAAAAATTGTGTGTAAAACAATTTATTTAGCGCAATAATTTGAGAATTTAAGACTTAACGGTAATTTACAGCTGAGACCGCACAATGTTAAAATTTGCTACATCACTTGTAATTACTACCGAAAATTGCTAATTATGAGGCGATTATTAGCAAAAAGGACATGAACAGACTTCGGTATTTCGTAGAGGATCAGATATTTGGCGTATGCGCGAAGTTGGGAGAAAAGCTCAATTTCCCCGCCAGCAGCATCCGTTTATACTTCATTTATGCCACTTTTATGACCTTTGGGTCACCCATTATTTTATATCTTATCATGGCTTTCTGGCTGGAACTGCGCCAGCATCTGAGAAGAAGAAACAGCCCTACGATTTGGGAGTTTTAGGCTGCGGAATGCCCGTAAGCTGATAAAAACGATGTTTTCCTAAGACAAAATATTCCCACACTACACTTCTGTAATACAAAGGCGCCCTGTGTCTGATACGTTTTTGACCCTTTGTCAAAGAAGGTATCATGGCATAAAAAGCAAAATGCGCTTTGATAATAGCCAGTACGTCGGGAAATGCACCAGTGGCTATAAATCGTACACTTGAGATTCCGTCGAGCACAAGCCTGAAAATGACAGTTTTCCACCGCCTGCCTTTAGGCAAATTTTTGAAGAGCATCACAAGATTATTCCTGTAGTTCAAAAAAGTTTTACGTGGATTTGATTTATGCAAAGTACCGCCTCCCACATGATAAACTGAAGCTTTTCCCGAGTAAGTGATTCGGTATCCCATGTTCAGCAATCTCCAGCACAAGTCTATTTCTTCCATATGGGCAAAAAATCGCTCATCAAAACCATTTGCCTTATGGAATGCATCGGCTCTAACGAATAAACAGGCTCCGGTTGCCCAGAAAACATCTTTTTCGTCATTGTACTGCCCCTCGTCTTTCTCTCTGGTATCAAAAATTCGTCCGCGACAAAAGGGATAACCGAGATAGTCCATATAACCGCCTGCCGCTCCTGCATATTCAAAGTGCGTCCGAAGATCGTATGCCAGTATTTTGGGCTGACAAGCTGCAATTTTACTATCCGAATTCATAAAGGAGATCACAGGTGCAATCCAGTTCTCTGTTACCTCTATATCGGAATTGAGAAGTATATAATAATCTGATTTGATTTGTCGCAGTGCCTCATTATAACCTCCCGCATAACCCTTGTTCTCTGCGATCACGAGTTTTTTTACCGAAGGATAATGTGAAGCCAACCACTCCATGGAGTGGTCGGTAGATGCGTTGTCGGCTACCCACACGTCATGACCTTCCGAATGCAGAAGCACTCCGGGAAGAAATTGCTCCAGGTAATGTTGGCCATTAAAGTTCAGAATTACAATTGCAACACTGGGAAGGGTCATGCAAACTCAGATTATTTCATTAATCCACCCAGGTCGAGACCTGGTATGTTTGGAAGAACGCCATCTGTTGCTTTTTGAAGATGTTCTTTAATCTTCGGCTCTATTCTTTCGTATGCTTTGTTCACAGCAGCTACAATCAGATCCTGCAGCATTTCCTTATCATCCGGGTTAATCAGTTCTTTATCAATGTCTAATCCAATCAGGTTCTTCTGACCATTGACTGTAGCACGCACCATTCCCCCACCCGACTCGGCCGTTTCAACTATTCCGGCCAATGATTCCTGTGCTTCTTTCATACGAGATTGAAGGTCTTTCATTTTACCCATCAGGCCCATCATATCAGCCATATTTCCAAACATATCTATATCAATTTTTATTTTATATAAACCTCAATACAACCTAATAGTTCTATCTAAGGAGCATAAAAGTACCTCTTTTTTCTACTTTCTGATTGAGATCATCTACAAAATCAACTTTGTAGATATACCACCCAAGCTCCGCCAGCTCATTTTTCACCTTTCCGTCCCATCCTATAGTTTGATCCTGAGTATGGAAAATAACTCCACCCCAACGGTTATAAATTGTAAAGCTGTATGATGCCAACTCAACAGCAATGGGCTTTATGTCATCATTTTTGAAATCACCATTAGGCGAAAATGCAGTAGGAAAAAAAACATCAGCACTTCTTTTGAAAGTGATTGCATTTGAAAGACTTTCTAGCTTCCCATCATCAGACAGCGCTTTGATCTGAAAAGTATATTCAGGGTCTCCGTCCGAATCAATCTTGGGAGTATAAGGCATATTTGAATCTATAGAAATCTCCTGTGCGCCACCCCCACTTCCGGTTTGAAGCATGGCATATGACTCAATAGGCTGCAAAAAAGGAAGGTGATCAGACCAGGTAAATGTAGAATGTTTTTTTTCTAGTAAAATCGTGCACAACGGAGGTGTAGCTGGATACTGTTGGCCACAGGAAGAAAAACTTAACTTGTAACAATAGGACTTCTCACCAGGCTGAATATTATTATTATCTAAATATTCGCCCTGAGAATTAAGGATCATAACCCTTCTAAATAAACCATCTCTACTTTCTGCTCTTTCTATTGTGAGATCATAAGATTTTCCGGGCACTTCTGCGGATATTAACACACCTTCTCCAACCACACTTACAGACGCATTTACTAAACCCAGACTTCCGCCATTATCCACCCTGATTGATTCCTCAGCAGACTTAGAAGATGCTCCAGCCAGAATTGCCTTCACATAATACACTACAAAATCCCCGCAATCCACATCTGCATCCGTAAATGAGACTTCTTCAATATCATTTAATGTTTCAATCAAATTGCCATTTCTATACAATTCATAATTTGTAAAATCACCTGCAACGGGATACCTGTTCCATGATAATTTCACAATTCCGTTACTCGATTCGGCTTTGAGAGACATACTGGTAATTTGCTTCGATGGCAGATTACCTCCGCAATTATCAACGGACATCAGCCTCACAGTATAGGGCGAATCCTTACTTAGTGACTTGATAGAGAATGTATTAAGCCCTCCAATAGACCAACTCTCTCCATTGTTAAAGGTTACCCCACCGTCAGCACTATATTGTACTTGTGTTTTAATGGCATCAATCCCTCTATAGGTAAAAGACAAATTCCCGGCAGAAGACATATCTAGCGCTGAAACCTGTATACCTGTGAGTTCCGCCTGCTGAAAAGTAACTGGTATGTCTTTAACTGCCCCCTCTCTGCAGCTTCCTGTGTCATAGAGACCACGAATTTTGATAGTCGGACTCACATTTTTATTTACATAAGTATGCTCTTTACCCAGATTGTCGCCTTGCCTCCAATATTGTATATCGGATCCATCTCCCCAATTTATTTCAATTCGATCGTAAGCATCAAGAATTACATCTTTTGTCAATACTGCATTTACTTTACCTCCACCACATGAATTGACCGAAATATTAATCCCCCTCCCTTCCTTCACTAGTACTTTTTCACAATGATATAAGGTTCGTCCTGCATTAGTAAATGCACGTTGAAGTATTATAAATTCCCCTGGTATACTGTATGTGGCAGCTGGAGTTGGTAACAAATCACTAAATGCGAGCCCCTGCATAGTTTTCCCATCATACGTAACCACATAGCCTACTCCATCACTTGCTGTATTGAGCACCTTGTTATCAATCGTAACTCTAAGCGGCGAACATCCCTCCTGAGGTGTTACTGTAAATGCACCTCCACCCCTATCACAAAGCCCCTGCCCCACAACCTCTCCTGCCAAAACAAATAACAAACCCGTGACGAATACTATGTGTGCTTTCAATTTCATAATTAACATTTTAAATCAAAAAGTCATGAACGCGTACAGGCGTGGACGGATTTGCAAAACGACGGTGCAAATTTAAGAGATTTAACATTGACTGCCATACCATTAACTATTAAAAGACAGTCTAAAGGAAATAGCATTAAAATTATCTGATCAGCATCAAACTGCCTGTTTTAGAAATCGGCTGGTCTTTTGATGTAGTTGCTTCAATTTTATAAACGTAATACCCGCTCTCTGCCGGTTTTCCATTGATATTCCCGTCCCATCCATCTACAGTATTTTCTGACTGAAACACCACTTCTCCCCAACGGCTATAGATTCTGATCCTGAATGTATTTGTAAATAGGCTTTTTACCTCAAACTTGTCATTGTGCGTATCTCCATTGGGAGTAAAAATATCAGGTATCAGCATAACCACCTCTCCACTCAGATTGATTACATTCGAATAACTCTCCAGCCCACCCGATCTGGCTCTTACTTTAAAAGTATTCTTGCCATCTGCGTTCAGATCCACAGTGTGTTTTGTTTCCAGATTTTTGGGTTCTTCATCTTTCACAACTCCTGCCTCATCCATGCTGACCAGATCGTAAGATTCAACCTGACTTGTAAATGGTGACTGCGCCGTCCAGGCTATATCCTGTACATTATTGGTCAGCAAAACAGAACAAATCACATCGCTGGGAGGTGAGGCTTGCTTACAGGAATTTTCCCAGATGAAACGATAACAATAGGAGGTTTGAGCCGTATTCAGCCCTGCATCTGTAAAAGAAAGCGTGGTATTGTTGTCAGGAGATACCTTCTGAAAATCACTATTGCCCGCCTGAGCTCTTTCCACAATCAGATTCGACAACGTAGTCAATCCATCCACTCCGGTGAGGTTGACTATTGTCGCGATCTTATCTTCAGCTTCAACAGATACTTGTGCTATTTTAATTTCTCCGGGGGAAGGAAATGTAGGTTCCAGAGTAATGGGCGCAGAGTAAGATCTGGCCTCATTGGTAATTGCAATCAGGGTATATTTGTAAGTTGTACCGCATTTCAATTGATTGTCCAGAAAATCCGTCCGGTCACTTCCGCTGTAAGCCGTTTCCGTGCTTGTAAAATCCGGCCCTAATTCACGAAGCAATTGATATTGTTGCAGGCTGGAGATGTCCGCGTAAGCTTCCCATACCAAATTATTGGATTCATCCACAACCAGGGTACCTTTCTGTAACACTACAGTACTCACCACCGGGCTCTCAGTCGGGTTGTCACAAATATCCTTGGATATCAGCTTGAAATGATATACTTTATCAGGATCAAGATTGGATAACGTTTCTCTTTTTTCGCCTCCGGCTTCATTACTTACTTTGCCCGTCGTATTGTAGGATCCATTTTCCGCAGCTATAAACAATTCGGTTTTAACACCTTCCATGGCATCGTATACTACTTCCGCATCTCCACTGGCACTCATCTCGACCCTTTTTATTTTGATGCTTGCGAGAGACGGGGGAAGATCTCTTCCTGTTTTTCGGTTTGGTTTGATTTCGGATGCACAAATATTGCCGTTGTACTTTCCTGTAATAACTATCGTTGGTACGTTTCCGGGATATTCATGATTAAAAATCAATGGTTTTCCGGCAGACCAATATACCGGAGCCTTTCCATCTCCCCAGTTAATTTCAATCTGGTCATATGCACTTAGAATATCGTCTTCTATCAGCGTTAGCTGTACCCTGCCGCTACCACAAGTTACTAAGTTTGCATTTGGAGCTGCGGTTTCCCTTACAACGACGTCCTTGCAAAGTGCGAAGCCTTCTCCTTTTGAGCCCCATTGTGCTATAGTAAAAAGCCCTGCTTCGTTATATACAAAAGATAAGTCATCTATTCCTTCTAACGGTCCTGGCTCGTCTTCACGGGCTTTATCAAATTTGTAGGAATATTTAATATATTCAGCTCCCATCATTTGGTTAGTAAGCTGAATAGCTTTCCCTACACAAACATCTTCATCTACCAGAACAAACGCTCCCTTATTAGGATTCTCGCAGAACGGAGTTTGCGCGCTTACGTCTGCCAGACATAGCAAGTACAAAATCAGCAGCGGGAGTAAGCGTAGTTTTCCTTTCATAAACGATCGTATTTTACCATACAATGGCAATTGTATTCGGGTACTTTTCTGAAACGGATTAAGCCAATCCTTTGTTTTGACATTACAAATTCAAAAATAGGACATTTCCACATTTAGGCTGTACCTTTGAATTTTAAAACGAGTTTTTGTTTAAAACTATTTTTCATCAACTCCATTTCATGGACAATAACGGTGATACTGCTGTGTTAGATACAATTGAAGAAGCGATAGAAGCGATACGTCGCGGAGAAATGATTATTGTGGTTGACGATGAAGACCGGGAGAATGAAGGTGATTTTGTGTGTGCGGCTGAGCTGATTACTCCTGAAATCGTCAACTTTATGGCACGTGAAGGACGCGGGTTGATATGCGTACCGATTACAGAAGAACGCTGTGCCGAGCTTGACCTTGAAATGATGGTGGGCAACAATACTGCCTTGCACGAAACTGCATTTACCGTATCGGTCGATCTTCTCGGCCATGGCTGTACCACAGGTATATCGGCCAGCGATCGCTCCAGAACGATCCAGGCACTGGTAGATCCTGAAACCAAACCGGAAGACCTGGGACGCCCCGGACATATATTTCCTTTGAAAGCAAAAAAAGGCGGTGTATTGCGTAGAACAGGGCATACAGAAGCAGCCATTGATTTCCCGCGACTTGCGGGGCTTGCTCCGGCAGGGGTGCTGGTTGAAATCCTGAATGAGGATGGATCAATGGCACGTTTGCCTCAACTTCGTGAAATTGCGAATAAATTCAGCCTTAAACTGGTCAGCATTAAGGATTTGATCGAATACAGACTGAAGGAAGAATCTTTAATTAAAAGAGAAATTGGCGTAGATATGCCCACTCAGTGGGGACACTTCGACCTGATCGCTTACCGTCAGATCAATACAGGCGACCTTCACCTTGCTCTTGTAAAAGGCACATGGGAAAAAGACGAACCTGTACTTGTTCGTGTACACTCTTCCTGTGTAACAGGCGATATTTTCGGTTCATGCCGCTGCGACTGTGGTCCCCAGTTACACGCCGCAATGGATATGGTTGATAAGGCTGGTAAGGGTGTCATCGTATATATGAATCAGGAAGGTCGCGGAATTGGCCTGCTTAATAAACTGAAAGCTTATAAACTTCAGGAGATGGGTCGGGATACTGTAGAAGCAAATATCGAACTTGGTTTTGCCGGTGACGAGAGAGACTACGGTGTTGGTGCTCAGATACTTCGTGATTTGGATATTTCCAAAATCAAAATCATCTCCAACAATCCTAAAAAGCGGGCCGGACTCATTGGTTACGGACTTGAAATTGTGGATACCGTAGCGATTGAGATTCCTTCAAACCCCCATAATGAACAATACCTGCTCACCAAAAGAGACAAGATGG
>DASYHR010001057.1:0-2904 GCA_035998385.1 Dyadobacter sp.
ACCTTCTCTGATCTGTTCACGGGATTTTTGCATGGATTGATCCGGTGAAGCACCGCAAACGAGCACAATCATAGGAGCGCCCAGTGCAGCAGCTTCTTCCAACAATTTTTTGTTATTGTCGATCGCCTGAGCGCGTCCCGCACTGGAGGTATGAGGGAAAAAACCGCCGCGTACATACGACACGATTTCAAGTCCTGCCTGACGAATAATCTCTCCCGAGCGAGCCGGGCCGATTCCTTCGGTTGCACTTTGCCAAACGCTGATCCCCTTTACACCAGCCGCCGCATAGTGCTCCACCGCTTCCGGCAGCGTCCATGACTTTGTAGTAATGGTATGAATACAGCAACGATTGAGAGAAAGAGACATTTTTGAATTAAGAATTAAGAATTAAGAATTAAGAATTAAGAATTAGGAATTAAGAATTAAGAATTAAGACCGGGCCGTTGCGATTAAGAATAAGCCGTAGATTCGATATGCCCACTACAAGAACTTTTCATTCTTAACCGCAACGGCGGCCCGGTCTTCATTTTTAACTTCTTACCGCTCCCAAATACGTATAATAAGGCAAGTCTTTATTGACTCTGTGTAGGTAGAGCGCGAGTTCGCGGGCATGGTAGTCACCCCACATGCTTGATTCTCCACTTGCTATTTTCTGTCCCGCTGGTACATTGTCCCAACCATTTGGCTGATGGTAAATCGAATGCAGAATTAATCCCTGATGTGTTGGATCTGTCGATAGATAGGGTTCAGCAAAAAGGCTGTCCAGGGAAGTAAGTCCGGCTTGCCAGTAGCGTGATCCATCTTCGTTTCGGTCGTTCAGGTATTTTCCAAGTCGGAGTAGTCCCTGGGCGCCTATGGCAGCTGCCGAACTATCAATCGGTTCAAAATCATTGTATGGGTCCGAAGTACGGGAGGTGTAGTCTCCGAGCTTGTGGATTTGCGGAGCGCCGGTATCCCAGTAAGGAATTCCGTCGGCAGCAGTATTGTCAATAAAAAAGTCGCAGGTTGCTTTTGCTGCTTTGAGATAGATTTTTTCGAGCTCTGCACGGCCTCCAAGGGGAGCAAGCTCTTCGTCTGAAAAACTTGATAGCGATTCCAATTGTTCGGCAAATCCCAGCATCGCCCATGCAAGTCCGCGTGTCCAGGTTGTAAATCCTGAAAAACCCTGCTGCGAGTTAGGGCAGCGGAAATTGCCGTCATTGGTATTAAATACACTTTCATGAGCCGTTCTGCCCCATATATCATAGCTGTCGCGGCCTTCTCCGTAAAACACAGAATATTTGGCAGTTGCCAGAGAATGATACGTTCCTCGTTGTAACAGGCTGGTTTTGACATCATTTTCACCCATCAGGCTATGCCCGAGTTTGTGAGAAACAATGAGCGCTCTCACCGAACGGATCGTATCTACAAAAAGAGAATGAGGCCCGTTGAAAGAATGTATAAAACCTTGTCCGTCTTTGGTATTTGTCCAGCGGTAAGCTTGCACAGACCCTGAAACCTTCAGCGCTACTTCATAGAAATTCCTTTCCCATTCGTTTTCAGGAATACGGCCTTCGTTCATCAGGCGAACCAGATTGCCGTAGGTACTTACATTATTAAATCCGTGATCATGTACCCCAAAATGACTTACGTGCGATGCCATGTATTTGACGGTATTGGCTCTGGCACTTGTCAGGAATTCTTCTTCACCGGTTGCGTCAAATTGTAGTACTTCCGCTCCGTACTGAAATCCCTGTGTCCATTCAGTCCAGCCGCGCAGTGTGTATTTTCCATTGACGGTAAAGACAGGCGTTCCTTTGGAGTTGTCGTATTCTCTGGTGATCAACCTGATTTTCTCGGCTGAAAGCTGCCACAACTTGTCAATCTTGGATTGAAGCTCGGCGGCTGTAAGGTCGTTACGAATCTGCATGAGTTAAATAAATAGTATTATTTAGCCTTTTTATTTTAGGATAATACAAAGATATTTTTCTAAACTCGTGACATCAAGGTACATTTTTGATATTAAATGGCACTTTTCCGAACTCTTGCTCTGTACTCGCTCGGAGTTAATCCAGTCTTTCTTTTGAAAATTCTGCCAAAGTAGGAGGGGTCTTCTATATGAATGTGGTAAGCAATTTCTTTACTACTCAGATTGGTAAATACGAGAAGACGTTTGGCTTCTAGCAGGAGTTTGTCGAGTATATATTCCTGTGATGAAGTTCCAAGGCACTTTTTGACAATCTTACTCAGGTAATCCGGCGATACCGAAAGGGTGGTTGCATACTGCTGTACCTCATGTTTTTCCAGAAAATTCTTCTCTACGAGTTCCTGAAACCTGCCTACCAGCTCTGGTACAGAACGGGACGCGGAATCCAGAAGTTTGGCTTCTTTTTTTGCAAGAACACTACATTTTTGCAGTAAAAGTCCCAGATACTTGCCAATGATCGCCTGGTCGGTTTCGTCGTGCAGGTGATCAGATACCATATTTTCCAGCAGGTTATGAAAATAATGGCGTTCGGTATTGGTTAAACTAACAATGGGTTGACGCCGGCCCGGCTGAAAAAAAGGGAATTGTGCCAGCGAAGCTGCGGTGGGATTGTAAAATGAGTAGAAATCTTCAGAAAAAGCGACGATAAATCCCTGGCACGGTGTTGAAAAATGGAGCAGATGTACTTGTCCGGGGGTAAGAAAATGTAGTCCTGCACCCTGAACCGGATAAGAATAGAAATCGATTTCGTGAAAACCTTGTCCTTCCTCAATAAAAAGCATTTCGTAATAGGTGTGCCTGTGAGGAGCGTCGGTCGGCAAAGGTGTAATGGGCAGTGAAACAGGTGTTTCCTGATTTTGAACCGTACTGTTTTTAAAACGATAGATCTTTAAAGCTGGGATTTTACCGGGAGATTTGGGAAGGGAATGAATAGGTAT
>DASYHR010001058.1:0-1613 GCA_035998385.1 Dyadobacter sp.
ATTTCCAGGGCGGTGGCGGACCGGTGGACACTGAAGCCTGGGGTGGGGTAGCACTTTATGCCAATACTGCAATAAGTGAAAACTTCGGAATCGGAGCTCGCTACGAGTACTTTAATAATGACAAAGCTGTACGCGGATTGGTAACTGCTACAGGTGCAGGAACAAGTGTTAATTCTGTAACCCTTACAGGAAATATCAATTTAGCCGATGGACACCTTTTGGTTAAGCCTGAATTCCGCATGGATGTATATCCAAAAGTAGCAGGCGCAAATGCTGCACAGCAATTCGAAGATTCCAAGGGTGACTGGACAAAAAATAGTCAGACTACTTTTGGACTTGCCTTTATCTACAAGTTTTAATCAAATACCTTCTTAAAATCTATAAACATTAAAACATCTATTAAAATGGAAAAACGGAGTTACATTCCCCTGATTATCCTGCTGGCAATCGCCGTTCTGGGAGCGTTTACGCCCAACGTACCTACACAAATTGTAACAGAAGGAATTGACTCCGGTGACACCGCATGGTTACTGGTTTCAGCAGCCCTGGTACTTTTGATGACACCCGGTCTTGCTTATTTCTATGGCGGGATGGTGAACAACAAAAACGTGATCTCAACCATGCTTCAAAGCTTTATCGCTATGGGAGTGATCAGCGTACTATGGATCGTGTTTGGTTTCAGTCTTGCATTTGGTGACGATATCGGTGGTTTCATCGGTAACCCAATGACCTACTTTATGTTCAAAGGAGTATTTGATGCGCCAGCCTGGGGTACAATTCCTTTCGCTCTGTTTGCCATGTTCCAATTGAAATTTGCCGTGATCACACCTGCATTGGTAACCGGCTCAATGGCAGAACGTGTTAATTTCCGTTCTTACGTTCTTTTCATCATTCTGTTCTGCGTGTTCGTATATTCTCCATTGGCTCACATGACCTGGCATTCAGAAGGTATATTGTTCAAAATGGGTGTACTTGACTTCGCAGGTGGTACTGTAGTGCATATGTCTGCTGGTTGGGCTGCCCTTGCAGGAGCTCTTTACCTGAAAAGACGCAAGTCTCTGCTTGAAGATCACGTTCTTCCTCCTGCAAACATCCCGTTTGTACTTTTGGGAACTGGTTTGCTTTGGTTCGGTTGGTTCGGATTCAACGCAGGCTCTGCACTTTCTGCCGGCCCGTTAGCTGTCTCAGCTTTCGCAACTACCAACACTGCTGCTGGTGCTGCAGGTCTTGCATGGGTTCTTTTTGATGCTGCAAAAGGCAAAAAGGTATCTGCTCTTGGATTCTGCATCGGTGCGGTTGTAGGTCTTGTGGCTATCACACCTGCTGCTGGTTTCGTAACTGTTCCTTCATCTATCTTCATCGGTACTGTTGCATCGATCATCAGTAACTATGTAGCCCACCTTCGCACTCGTTCTACTCTGGACGATACACTGGATGTGTTTCCTTGCCACGGTGTTGGCGGTATGGTAGGTATGCTCTTGACTGGTGTGTTCGCAACAAGTGGTGTTAATCCGGCAGTTGTTGATCAGGGACTTGCTTTTGGTGAAACTACTCTTTTCATCAACCATGTAATCGCTCTGATCGGTGCTTCAGTATTCGCTTTCGGTGGATCA
>DASYHR010001064.1:0-5993 GCA_035998385.1 Dyadobacter sp.
CTTCGCGGAGATCGTATGTACGAATTTTTGGATCGTCTTACCGCAATAGCAATGCCACGTGTTCGTGACTTCCGCGGAATCAGTGACAAAGGTTTTGATGGTCGTGGAAATTACACTTTCGGTGTGAAAGAACAAATCATCTTCCCTGAGATCAGCATTGAAAAGGTGAGCAAAATCACAGGTATGGATATTACGTTTGTAACTTCAACCAACTCTGACGAAGAAAGTTATGAGCTGTTGAAAGCACTCGGAATGCCTTTCACAAACGCGAACAAACAAGGATAATTCTTAAGAGATAAGATATTTACCGACAATGGCAAAAGAATCAGTAAAAGCACGGGAAAGAAAGAAACAAGCATTGGTAGCTCGTTATGCTGAAAAGCGTAAAGCATTAAAAGCGGCTGAGGATTGGGTTGGTCTTGATAAATTACCACGTAACTCATCACCTGTACGTTTGCACAACCGTTGCAAAATCACAGGCAGACCGAGAGGATATATGCGTAAATTTGGAATTTCAAGAGTATTGTTCCGGGATATGGCCTCAGATGGTAAAATTCCAGGCGTTACTAAATCAAGTTGGTAAGAATACTTTCAATTCTGATTTCAATTACTTAACTTTGCACTCCCGTTTGAAGGGGGTGTACAAAACCAGGCATAAAAATGTTAACGGATCCAATAGCAGATTATCTAACCAGACTCAGAAACGCGATTAAAGCGAAACACAGAGTCGTAGAGATACCTGCATCCAACATAAAAAAAGAAATAACTAAAGTACTTTTCGATAAAGGGTACATTCAGAGTTATAAATTTGACGAAATCGGGCCTCAGGGAACAATCAAGATAGCCTTGAAATACAATCCTGTGACAAAACAATCTGCAATTGTGAAATTGGAGAGAGTAAGTAAGCCTGGACTGCGTAAATATTCAGGTTCATCAACACTACCTCGCGTATTGGGTGGATTGGGTACTGTAATTATCTCAACTTCTAAGGGAGTGATGACAGATAAGGAAGCCAAAACACTGAATGTAGGTGGAGAAGTGTTATGTTTCGTGTATTAATATTTTAAAGTTATTCAGGAAATGTCACGTATAGGAAATAAAATAATTGTTTTACCAGCTGGTGTATCTGTATCTGTTGCAGATGATAACCTGGTCTCGGTAAAAGGCCCGAAAGGAACACTTTCTCAGGCTGTCGATAGCGACATCACGGTTGAAGTGGAAGGAAACGAATTGAAAGTTACACGCCCGACAGAGCAGAAGCGTCACAAAGCATTACATGGTTTGTATCGTTCTCTGATCAACAACATGGTCATTGGTGTGGATGCCGGATATAAAAAGGAGTTGGAAATTATCGGGGTAGGTTACAAAGCAACTGCAGCTAACAATGTGTTGGAATTGCAATTGGGCTACTCACATAATATTTTCATGGCGATCCCAGGTGAGATCAAAGTGACTACAACTTCTGAAAAAGGACAGAATCCTAAAGTGATTCTGGAAGGAATTGACAAAGAATTGATCGGTTCTGTAGCTGCAAAGATTAAGTCGTTGCGTAAGGTTGAGCCTTACAAAGGCAAGGGTATCCGCTTTGTTGGTGAGATCGTTCGTCGTAAAGCTGGTAAGTCTGCTTCTAAAAAGTAGTGCGTAGCCACAAATAATGTTAAACTGTTAGAATAAGATTGAAAATGGCTAACGCAAAAGTAGATAGAAGACAACGACTTAAATATCACATTCGTAAGAAAGTGAAAGGTAGTGCAGAACGTCCAAGATTATCAGTGTTTCGTTCGAACACCAGCATTTATGCTCAGATTATAGATGACTTGACAGGTGTAACACTTGCAAGTGCATCATCCGTAGACTTGGGAGGAAGAAAAGAAAACTCTAACGTAGAGGTAGCTTCACAAGTTGGTAAAAAAATCGCTGAAAAGGCACAGGAAGCAGGTATTCAGGCGGTTGTGTTTGACCGTAACGGGTATTTGTACCACGGTAAAGTTAAAGCATTGGCCGAAGGAGCTCGTGAGGGTGGCCTGAAATTCTAAGAATAACAAAGACTATGTCTACAAATACAAGACCTTCAAAGGTTAACGAATCGGACCTGAAAGAACGCGTAGTTGCAATCAACAGGGTAGCAAAAGTAGTAAAAGGTGGTCGTCGCTTTAGTTTTTCGGCTATCGTTGTAGTAGGAGATGGTAATGGTACAGTAGGTCACGGACTTGGTAAAGCCAATGAGGTAACAGACGCTATTGCTAAGGGTATCGATGACGCTAAAAAGAACCTTATTCAGGTTCCTATGCTGAAACATACTGTTCCTCATGCAATGGAAGGTAAATTCAGCGGTGGATTCGTATTGATTAAGCCTGCTGCTCCTGGTACAGGAGTACTTGCTGGTGGTCCGATGCGTGCAGTTTTGGAAAGTGCTGGTATCAAAGACGTTTTGGCTAAGTCAAAAGGATCTTCAAATCCTCACAACGTAATCAAAGCTACTATTGATGCGCTTCTTAAAATGAGAGCTCCTCACCAGGTTGCTTTCCAGCGTGGAGTTAAACTGGATAAAGTATTTAACGGATAATCCTTCGGGATTATCCCTATCTGAAAGTAATCATGTCAAAAGTACGTATTACACAAGTTAAGAGTGCAATCGACCGCCCTGAGAAACAAAAGCTAACGATTAAAGCGTTAGGTTTGGGTAAACTGAACAGAACGGTTGAGAAAGAGAACAGCGACGCTATTGCGGGTATGATCCGTAAAGTGAGCCATTTGGTTAAAGTTGAAGAAATTTAATATATACAACTAGTATGAATCTTAGTTCATTAAAACCGGCTGCTGGTTCCATTAAAGTTGGAAAGCGAGTTGGACGTGGTCAGGGATCCGGTAAAGGTGGAACTGCAGCACGTGGACACAAAGGAGCTCAATCTCGCTCTGGGTATAGCCGTAAAGTAGGTTTTGAAGGTGGACAGATGCCACTTCAGAGACGTTTGCCTAAATTCGGTTTCAATAACATCAATCGTGTTGAATACAAAGCTTTGAATCTGGATGCTATCCAGGCTCTTGCTGAGAAAACAAGCGCGACTGTTATTACTCTGGATCTGATCCGTGAAAACGGTCTTTGTGCGAAAAAGGATCTTGTTAAAATCCTTAACCGTGGCGAAATTAAAAGCGCTGTGGAAGTACAAGCAAACGGATTCTCTGCATCCGCTATCGAGTCTATCGAAAAGGCTGGTGGTAAAGCAGTAAAATTATAACTTTGTTGTTAGGTATAGCTGAAAATTTATTATCGGATAGCTATTGTAAGCCCATAAAATGAAACGATTTTTTGAGACGATAAAGCATATATTTTCAATTGAGGAGTTGAGAACACGTATTCTCAACACTCTTTTGTTTATAACAATATTCCGTTTAGGGTCTTATGTAGCTTTGCCTGGCGTTGAACCTGATCAGATGAATGTATCAACACAAGGTCTTCTTGGGTTGTTAGATACATTTTTAGGAGGAGCTTTTAGTAAGGCCTCCATTTTTGCGTTAGGTATCATGCCTTATATCTCTGCGTCTATTGCAATACAGCTGTTGACTATGGCTCTGCCATATTTTCAGAAGATGCAAAAGGAGGGAGAGTCAGGACGTAAGAAGTTAAACCAGATCACCAGAGTATTGACAATTATTGTTACCCTGGTGCAAGGTACGGCTTACCTTAACACAACTGTGCCGGATGAGGCGCTATTGGTTTCGAGAAGTATGTTTTCTATATCATCAGTGTTTGTTTTGACTGCAGGAACTATGTTCTGTATGTGGTTGGGTGAGCGTATCACGGATAAAGGTATCGGAAACGGTATTTCTATGCTGATCATGATTGGTATCGTATCTCGTTTCCCTGGTGCCATCTACAAAGAATTTGTAAACAGAGGTAGCGGTGGTATTTTATTGTTCGTTCTTGAAATTGTAGCGCTCTACTTTGTTATTATGGGTGCTGTGATGTTGACGCAGGCAGTAAGAAGGATACCAATCCAGTATGCAAAACAAGTGGTGGGTAACAAGGTAATGGGCGGTCAGCGTCAGTATCTTCCATTGAAATTGAATGCAGCTGGTGTAATGCCGATTATCTTTGCTCAGGCGCTTATGTTCATTCCCTCTCTTGGAGCGTCGTATTTTGCAGAGAAAAGTGATTTCGCGAGTGATGTAGCAACTATCTTTGCTAACTACACAACCTGGCAGTACAACTTGTTATTTGCATTTTTGATTATTGTCTTCACTTTCTTCTACACTGCTATTTCAGTGAACCCGCAGCAAATTGCGGATGATATGAAAAGGGGTGGAGGATTTATTCCGGGTGTTAAGCCAGGGCAGCAGACTTCTGAATACATCAGCTCTATTTTGGATCGTATTACTTTCCCGGGTGCTTTGATGCTTGCAGTAGTAGCTACTCTACCTGCATTCGCAAGTTTGCTTGGTATTTCAACGGACTTTGCACATTTCTTCGGAGGTACATCTTTGTTGATTATGGTTGGTGTTGTTTTGGATACATTACAGCAGGTGGAAAGCTACTTGTTGATGCGCAGATACGAAGGACTTATGAAGTCCGGACGTGTGAAGGGCAGAACAGAAAGTGTTGCCATCTGATAGTATAGAATGATATATCTGAAGACGGAAGAGGAGATAATCCTCATTAAAAATAGTGCCCAGGTTTTGGGTAAGGCACATGCGGAAGTAGCTCAATGGGTGAAACCTGGTGTGGCAACCAAGAAACTGGATGCAGTGGCGGAAGAATTTATCAGAGACAATGGAGGAATACCTTCCTTCAAAGGCTTCAACAATTTTCCCGCCTCTCTGTGTATATCAGTAAATGAAGTTGTAGTACATGGTTTTCCAAGTAACTACATCCTGAAAGACGGAGATATCGTATCAATAGATTGCGGAGTTAAGTTAGAGGGTTTCCATAGTGACAGCGCTTATACTTACCCGGTCGGAGAGGTATCGAAGGAAGTAATGAATTTACTGGTTGCAACGAAACGTTCTTTGTATAAGGGGATTGAGCAGGCAGTTGACGGAATGCGCATGGGAGATCTGGGTTTTGCTGTCCAGGACTATGTGGAGCAAAGAGGTTACACTGTCGTGAGAGAACTGGTAGGACATGGAGTGGGCAGAAATCTGCATGAAAGTCCTGAGGTCCCTAATTACGGGAAGAAAGGTAAAGGCATTCGTTTGAAAGAGGGGATGGTTTTAGCAATAGAGCCAATGATAAACCTTGGAACGAAGTCAGTAGTACAGGAGCGTGATGGTTGGACCATCCGCACTACAGACAGGAAATATTCGGCACACTTTGAGCATACAATTGTGGTTCGTAAAGGAACAGCTGAAATCCTGACAACTTTCGATTATATAGAAAAAGTGACTGCCAATACCAGCTTAATGGTTGAGGCGTAGTAATAAAAGCTAATAATGGCAAAACAAGCATCAATCGAACAAGACGGTGTAATCCTGGAAGCGCTCTCAAACGCAATGTTTCGTGTAGTATTGGAAAATAAACACGAAGTAATCGCGCACATTTCTGGGAAAATGAGAATGCACTATATTAAGATATTACCGGGTGACCGTGTTAAGTTGGAAATGTCTCCTTACGACTTATCAAAGGCAAGAATTACGTACCGGTATAAATAAGTAGGAGAAGACCACCTAAATATTAACAAATAAGTAACATTCGAGATGAAAGTCAAAGCATCAGTAAAGAAACGCAGTGAGGACTGCAAAGTTATACGCCGCAAGGGGAAGATCTATGTAATTAACAAGAAAAACCCACGGTATAAACAAAGACAAGGTTAATCATATGGCACGTATTTCAGGAGTTGATATTCCCGACCGTAAAAGAGGCGAGATCTCACTAACTTACATCTTCGGAATTGGACGCAGTTCAGCGAAAAAAATTCTGGACAAAGCAGGAGTTGACATCAATAAAAAGGTGATTGACTGGAACGATGAAGAGTCAGGAGCAGTTCGTGCGGTTA
>DASYHR010001066.1:0-2243 GCA_035998385.1 Dyadobacter sp.
AACCAGATAAACATAGTTTTAAACTTCAGCCTGCCGGTTTCAGCTCGTTTCGCTTTGGCTGAAGCAATTGTGATTACCACAACGGCAATGAACATCAGAGCCAAATGCACAATTTCGAAAAAGAAGGGCTCGCTTACAAGTTTAACCGATTCCACTTCGGGCATTTTAAATTTCACAATCGGACTGATCATATAGAGATACAAACCCAATAACAATTGAATGTGAGCGATGGTGGCAGTCAGATGGCGGACTGTATTGTTGGCACTGGAAAAATTGCGATTTTTTTGGAGACCTGCCCAACTCATGTAAATGGCATAAATCAGGCTGACCAGTACAAGCCACCTGTTGATAGAATGTAAATATATAAGCGTCGGATACATCGTTGTGTTTTGTTACGACACAAAGGTATTAAAAAAAACATACTAGTTGGTATGTTTTTTTTAATGAAATAGTTATTCCTGGGTCAAATTGTTGAGTTAGAGATAAACGCACAAAAAAAGACGAGCAGAAAGAAATCCCTCTGCTCGTCTTCTCAAATCTTTATCAATTCACTACTTCGTCAGATCAATAGGTAATGTATAAATCCGTTTGCCAATAGCGGCGTAGATCGCGTTGCAAAGCGCCGGTGTGAAGGGTGGTACCGGCGGTTCGCCTACTCCCGTTGGCTTGTCTTCACTATCTATGATATGCACATGAATTTTCTCAGGTGATTCCGACATGCGAATGATCTGATAACCATCAAAATTATTTTGCTCCACCTGACCGTTCTTTACAGTAATTGCGCTCTTCAGCGCTAAACTTGTGGAAAACTGCGCGCCACCTTCAAACTGAGATTTAACCCTGTCGATATTGACAGCAGTACCGCAATCCACTGCATAATGTACCTCATGAATCGTCACATTATTTTTGTCGTCGACATGTACTTGCACTATGCAAGCAACGTAAGTCAGGAAACTTTTATGAGCAGCAAAACCGAATCCTGAACGGGCAGGAAGCTTTTTACCCCAGCCAGCTTCTTTTGCAACCTTGTTGATTACTGCCTTCATGCGGGCTGTTTCCCATGGGTATACCACTATATCCTCACCATAGTTTGGATAGGCTTCTTTTCCTGTTTCCTGACTAAAAGTGATATTCCGATCGGAGCCCAACAATTCAAGTGCGTTGGCGACAGGATCCACACCTCTCGCTTCGGCAATTTCATCCAACATAGTCCCGATCGCGAAAACCTGTGGTATATTCCGGACCGATCTCAGCCAACCTACACGAATTTGCGCACGGGCATCGTGCGTTTCAATCTGAATTGCCGGTACATCGTAGGGGAAATCAGTTGCACCTAAGCCCAGTTCACCATCCGCAGGTTGTAAAGCAGAAGGATCTTCAGTGGCCGAAATAGAAGGATAAGCAATATGGTGATTCCAGCCACTCAGCTTGTTGTCCTTATCGATCGTAGCCACCACTCTTTGCACACTCAGAGAGTGGAAATAGTCGTGGTGAATATCGTCTTCCCGCGTCCACTGCACCTTAACCGGCATTCCTGATTCCTTTGCCAGAATGGCCGCCTCTACGATGAAGTCAGGTTTTGATTTCCTTCCGAATCCACCGCCGATTAGCGTAACATTCATTTTTACCTTGTCCTCCTTAAAGCCCAGAGCATCTGCTACTGCCTTGATAGCGCCCTGAGGATTTTGGGTGCAAGCCCATATTTCACAGTAGCCATCTTTCACCTGTGCCAAAGCCGCCGGTGGTTCTAACGTAGCATGCGCAAGATGCGGTGCAATGTACGTATGTTCAATTACCTTTTTCGCGCCCGCTTTAGCAGTGGCAAAATTTCCTCTGCTCCTCCGCACACGGCCACTTTTAGCCACTTCCTTTACGAGTTCCTGAATCTGTTTTTCAGAATCGTATGTCGCATTTGGTCCCAATTCCCATTCTACTTCCAGCAAGTCTCTGGCTTTGATAGCAGCCCAGGTATTGTCCGCGATAACGGCAACACCCCCCAGAGGTTTTGACAGCGTTGCGGGAAGACCAGCACCTTTAATTGTAATCACTTTATGGACGCCGGGCACTGCCAGCGCTTTCTCGTCATTCACAGACTTTACCGAACCGCCTACGACCGGACTACGCTTTACAACGGCGATTTTCATTCCTTCCAGCACCACATCAGCTCCAAAAACCGCTTTCCCGGTAGTGATATCTCGCAAGTCAACAATAGGTGTAGGTTTGCCGATCAAATTGAATTTTGA
>DASYHR010000019.1:0-11376 GCA_035998385.1 Dyadobacter sp.
AATGGGAAGCCGAATTCGTCATTTGTAACAATGGTGAAGAAGTAATCAAAACTGTGTCAGAAGCACAGTTTGACCTCATTCTGATGGATATACAGATGCCAGTTATGGACGGATTAATGGCTATGAAAATAATCCGAAAGTCGCATCCGACATATGACCACGTACCTGTTATTGCATTTACGGCAGACACATTTGCGGAAAGTACCCCTGAAATACGAGCCTGTAATTTTGACGATTTTGTAACGAAGCCATTCAAAGCAGATGAGCTCATAAGAAAAATAAGCAGTCACCTGTTTGTGAGCTAAATAAGCTCTGAAAACGCAGGAAAGTTGTATTTGTACTAATCCTAAACTGCAAACAGACGTGCCGGGCTTACGGGTGGTTGCCTACCTTTGTCAAAAAAACTCACCATGACCAAGGTAAAACTTACAATTAATAACAACGGATCGGTAAAAATCGACGGAGATTTTGAGATCTTTGATATGCAGGGAAATGAATACGGATTAAAAGGCAGAACAGTTGTTTCGATATGCCGTTGCGGGATGTCGGCCAACAAACCATTCTGCGATGGATCCCATAAAGGTCATTTCGAACACAATGCAGTTGCTTTCGATTTACCTCCTAAAAAAGCATAATTTCGATAAAACCTGTCTGCCTGATATGCTGGCAGGTTTTATCATTTAAACATCTGTTTTCAGCCGGTGGACGTACGTATATGAAATTATTCATTATACCGGATTGCCTTTACCTTGAAATCAGAAACAAGAAGTGCGCTTCTCATGCTTGCCGTCGTAGCAGCGGCCTTTTTACTTACATTATCGGGATGTTCCTTCAGACGCATCAACCGATCAAAAAATGTTGTATACCTGCCCCAAAGCCCATCCGGGAAGCTGGAACTCAACATTTTTTCGCCCGCTAAACGCAAATCGCCTAATGATGTACTGGTATTTATTCATGGTGGGAACTGGAATTCCGGCAAAAAATCTCAGTATAACATCATAGGAAATCATTGGGCAAAAAAAGGGATCACTTATGTAATTATCGATTATCCGCTCAGTCCGCAGGCTAATTACAAAGACATGGCCATTGCCTCAGCACAGGCAGTGAAATGGGTGAAGGAGAATATTGCCGGCTACAATGGCAACCCGAACCGGATATTTGTTTCAGGACATTCAGCAGGTGGGCACCTGGCGGCTTTGATTTCTATTGACGACCAGTACTTTGAAAACCTGAAAACAGACAACCCTATCACAGGAACGATACTGATAGATGCAGCCGGATTGGATATGTACGGATATCTGCTGGAAGAGAAACTAACCGGCGATCATACGTATCTCAAAACTTTCACCAAAGATCCGAAGATATGGAAAGAAGCAACACCTCTGTATCATCTGCACAAAAGTATGCCTCCCATGCTCATTTACAGGGGTGAGAAAACATACGATTCCATTCTGAAGAGCAACGAAAAATTTGTTAAAGCACTGGATGAATATGCCCCAAAAACGCCTTACCATATTGTTAAAGGCAAAAAGCACATTCCGATGATTACTCAGTTTTTCAATCCATGGAATAAGTATTACAAAGAGATGATCGGTTTTATGGAAGGAGTGGATGTGGCAGAGGATTCTGTGAAGATAACTACACTCAGAGATTAATTAACCTCTTTGTCAGATATCACTCTGAACCATGGTGAACCAGTTCATCACGCTGATGCCGGTTGACCTTAACTCTTCCTGTTCCCCTGCGTAGATAATTAACCCTGACTTTTCAGTACTGAGTTTATTCCAATACGACAGCCCTTTGAAATATTCGTTATTTATGGTCTTCCCGGCCTTAATCTCTATGGGAAACAAGGATGTTCCCTTATCAACGATTACATCCACCTCATGCCCCGTTTTATCCCGCCAATAATACAAATTGATCTGCCTGCCTGCGTTTGTCCTTTTTTTCAATAGCTCCGTCACAAGCAGACTTTCGAACAAACTTCCTCTTAACGGATGCTGTAGTAGTTGTTCTTTTGCAGTTATTCCCAGCAAAGAGCAAACCAGACCTGTATCATAAAAGTACACTTTTGGTCTTTTGACCAATGTTTTATTGAAATTTTTGTAATGAGGCCTTAGCAGATAAATAATAAAACTACTTTCCAGAATACCGATCCAGGATTGTACAGTTTTCGTGTCCACGCCGGTTTCCACGGCTAGAGACGCCATATTTAACTCCTGTCCTGACCTTCCTGCCAAAAGTCGCACAAAGCGTTCAAATACAATCAGGTCCGATATATTTTTGATTTGCCGTACATCCCGGTCAATATATGTCCTGAGATAGTTTGGGTACCAATCCTGAGGAGGAATTCCCATGTCATAAACAGGGGGATATAATCCTTTTAATATCAATTCATTTTCATCGGGAATGTTACTGAATAGTTCCTCCGCGCTGAACGGCAAAAGATTCAAAATGGCCACACGACCAGCTAAACTCTGAGAAATGTTCTGTTGTAAAAGAAAATTATTTGAGCCGGTAAGGATAAATCGTCCCGGTTCTGAAAATGAATCGAGTACCTCTTGTAAATAGGAAAAAATTTCAGGCGTACGTTGCACTTCGTCAAAGATGGCGCCTTTTTCGTATTGCTTCAAAAATCCTCTTGGATCTTCCAGTGCAAATCGTCTGACATCGGGGTTTTCCAGCGATACATAGGCTTTATCAGGAAATAACATTTTAACCAGCGTGGTTTTACCAGACTGCCTCGGCCCGGTTACCACAACTGCTTTAAATGATTTTGCTAATTGAATGATTTTCTGACTTGCAATACGTTCTATCATAGACAAATATACCTAAAAACAGGAAAAATATGGAATCAGATTCCATATTTTTCCTGTTTTGGTATAAAGTACTCAAAAGGAACGAATTAACACACCGAAAACACTTTTGTTTCAGTTGTAATGTAAATCCTCCTGTTATCAGCCAATCCCATTTGAAAACCTCCTGTGAAGACACCGAAACTCGGTAAAATCGCCTGATTCTGATCCACAACGAAACATGGTAATCTTAAACTTTGTCTTCCTTTTCCAAAGGTTGTGAAAACGGGATGCACGTGTCCGGCGAACACAAATGTTAAAGGATCCGGTTCCACTTTCGGATGATGCGTAAAAACAAAATTTTCTTCTTCAAAATCGTCGACAAATACCTGCAAATCAGCCTCCAGAAACATACTCACCGGCAGTACGTCGTGGTTACCAATTACGATTATCATTTCAATATAAAAATGTTGTGCACGCCATGTACGGAATGTTTCCCATTCGGCATTGCATTTATTATGAAAGAGATCGCCCAGAAAAATAATCCGCGTTGCGCCGGTGTTCTGCACGATCTCATTAAGTCGTTCAAAATTATTGTCTGCAGCGATGTTCGGAATTGCGATTCCTTCCTTCCGGAAATGGGTAATTTTCCCTAAATGCAGATCGCCAATGAGTAAAGTTTGTTTTTCGTGCCAAAAAATGGCTTTTTGCGGAAGTAGTGTAAAGTGGTTTTCTCTAATCTCAATCTGCATTACTGTACTGTTTTAACATCTTCTGGATACGATCTTCCAGTTTTTCCGAAGTTAACTGTTCCCGAAGCCGATCCACCATAATTGGGAACGAAAATGGAGTCGGTTTTCTCGTTTTTTGAATGATTATTTTTTGAGTTGCAATCCGGTCAAGTGCAATTCGCATCCTTACTTCCTCCAACTGATAAGTCAAAACTTCCTGATATGCCTGATTTACCAACAGATTGTTGTTTTCATATTTGGTCATAACCGTAAACAAAAGTGAACTGGATGCCTGCACCTGTTTGGTTTTCATAAATTTTCCGGGATACCCCTGAAACATCAATCCGGCAATGGCAGCAATCTCTCTGAACTTCCGTTTTGCCATCTCCGTTGCGTTCACACTTTGGTAAATATCATCGACCAAATGTGCCGTTGAAAACAAGTCAGTTTGCTCAATCACTTTTTCAAGATCAACATATTGATCGCTTAGTAATTCAAAACCATAATCGTTCATGGCAAGCGAAAATGTAATCGGAGACAATTTACTGATCCGGTAGGCCAGTATGATAGCCATCCCCTCGTGTACCAACCTGCCTTCGAACGGAAAAACAAAGATATGGTGCCCTTCCCGGGTTTCGCATTGTTCTATTAACAGTTCTGTTTTTTTAGGAATTGCCGAGCGTTCCCTCTGCAGATCCAGAAGCGGCTTCAGCTTGGCAAGCTCTTTCTCATTCAATGGATTTTCAAGAGCAGTATCTATTCTGTCGCGGATAAAAGTGGATAATTGAGACGACAACGCCATTCTGCTTCCAGCCCATCGGATCAAAAACCCTTTTTTCCCTTCGGCCTTTTTAACGGTAACCGTCATTTCGTGGATGCGCACAAATTCCAGGCTCATACCAGCAAAGTAAAAAGTATCACCGGCTTTCATCCGGGTTGCAAAATTTTCCTCAATGGAACCGATGTATTTCCCCTGCTGAAATTTCACTTTCAGAACTGTGTCGGATACGATTGTTCCCATACTGAGCATGTGACGGTGCGCGATCCGGCGACTGGTAACTTTGTACAGCCCGTCAATTCTTTCCACCTTTTTATATTCGTCATATACCTCCAGAGACGGACTACCAGTAGTGATATATCCCAGCAGCCATTCCCATTCCTGTCGGTTGATAAACTGATAACCATAACAATTCCTGACTTCGTCGAAAAGTTGCTGCTCGTCGAAGCCTCCCCCAACCGCCAGCGTAATCATCCATTGGGCCAACACATCGAAGGCATGAATAACAGGCGGGCGATCTTCAATCATTTTATTGGCGACACCTTCACGCAGAGAAACCGCCTCTACCAATTCCAGGGCGTTGGTCGGACAAAAGTAAATTTTACTCGCGACACCAGGTCGGTGCCCGCTTCTTCCCGCCCGCTGGATAAACCGGGCAATGCTCTTTGGGCTCCCAACCTGAATGACCGTATCTACGGGTCTGAAATCAACTCCCAGATCCAAACTAGCCGTACAAATTACCAGTTTCAGTCTTTCCTGATGCAAAGCTTCTTCCACCCAATCGCGCACTTCCCGATCCAGTGAAGCATGATGAAGCGCCATGATGCCGGCGAATTCGGGATACTTTTCGATAACGGTCCGGTACCACACTTCTGCCTGAGAACGTGTATTCGTAAAAATTAAGGTTGTTTTACTTTTGTTGACGATATTAACAACGTAGTCAACCAGCTTTGTCCCCATATAGCCTGCCCAGGGCAGGGTCTCCACTCTTTCGGGAAGGATACTTTCAACAATAATTTTTTTCTCGGTTTTCGCTTTAATGATCACATTGTCCTCTTCGGCGGAATCCATCCCGACCAGCACCTGCTTTGCCTCTTCCAGGTTTCCGATCGTTGCAGAAATCCCCCAGGTCTGTAAATGCGGATTAATGGTTCTGAGTCTTGCAATCGCCAATTCAGTCTGTGTCCCCCGCTTACTTCCCATCAGCTCATGCCACTCATCTACAACAATGGTATGCAGGTTTTTAAAAGTTTCGTCGCTTCCTTTTTGTGCAAATAACAGATGCAAACTTTCCGGAGTAATCAGCAAAGCTTCCGGCATTTGTTTTTTCTGATTTGCCCGTTCTTTCACACTGGTATCACCACTTCTAACGCCTATACGCAAGTTCAGATTCATTTCGAGCGCAGCCGCCTCCATATTACGAAAAAGGTCTTTGGAGAGCGCACGTAACGGAGTAATCCACAGAATCTGCAGGCCCTTGGTTCTCTTTGCAGGATTTTGGGGTAAAGAATTAATGTAACGGATCAAAAATGGTAACCACAAAGAATAGGTTTTTCCGCTCCCCGTAGGCGCATTCACCAATCCACTTTTACCAGCAAGATAAGCCGCAGCCGCCTCTTTCTGAAAAGTGGCCCATTTCCATTTTTTAGATTTAAACCACTGCTCAACAGTGCTATGTCCGCGGGATTTTGCCAAGAGAAAAGGGGATGAAATGTTATGCTAAAATGTGAATTTTAGATTACAAAATTCATTCCATAAGACTATAATGATATAACCTCAATTGCATTCTGAGTTGCAATAATCATCCTACAGGTTGGTAAATGCTCTATTATCTTGCCCCAATTATTAATGAAGTAAAGATGCAATTCCCTTAGAAGCTGATTGCCAAGTTTAAGGTATATGACCTTAAAACCATCGTTTTAAAGTAAACAACGATGGTAAAAATCGGAGTCTTTGGTAACTATAACTAATTGATTTACAAGAGCATAATTCCAAATCTCTGTATCAGAGAAATTAATATCAATGACAAATTCAAATTGATCCGAATTAAAAAAGGAGAAATTTTTTGGGAGATTGACATCTATCAAAAACCGATATGGATACATTACGCAGCGGTAAAGGAGTAATGTTCACGGTCGATTGCACGGGCGGCAAATTGAATGCATGCCAGAATATCAGCCTCTTCCAGAAAAGGATTGGCTTCTAAAATTGCCTCATATGTCTCTCCGGCCGCTAAATATTCAAAACTGTTTTAATAGTAATTCTATATCCTCTTATGATCGGTTTACCATTGCAGACGGCTTCATCAATTGTAATCCGACTAAGATTATTTTCCATTGCGAGTCACCTTAATGTTAAATTACCGACAAAATAACACATTTTAAGTTTGATCGCTAGCTAGTTTTGGTTCTATTCAGTCTGGAATTCTAACAGGATATGTCAGAATTCCAGACTGAATAAATAATTATTTTAAACTACAGGGGAGTAATCACTTATAAACCTCCAAAATCCCCTTCAAACTCTCAAGCGTATCCGCATCGGCAGCTTTTTTGTCTTTCCTCCATCTCAGTATCCTCGGGAAACGTACTGCAATGCCTGATTTATGCCTTGACGACTCATTGATCCCTTCGAATCCAATTTCAAATACAAGCTCTGGCTTCACTGTCCGGACGGGTCCGAATTTCTCAATCACGTTTCTTTTGATGAAATAATCCACCTGCCCTATTTCAGCATCCGTCAGTCCGGAATAGGCTTTGGCGAACGGTATTAACTTTCCATCCTCTCCCCACACAGCAAATGTGTAATCTGTAAATAGTTCTGCCCGGCGACCCGATCCTTTTTGGGCATAGATCAAAACGGCATCCACGCTCAACGGATCTATTTTCCATTTCCACCAGTCACCTTTCTTACGTCCAACCTGATACGTCCCGCTTTTGCGTTTGATCATAAAGCCCTCCGCAATATTCTCGCGTGACGTGGGATGGAGCGTATGCAAATCGTCCCATTCTTTAAAATCAACCAATGGCGATAGATTAAAAATACTTTGTACCGGCATGCTCTGAGCCAGCTTTTCAAGTTCGGCGCGTCTTTGAAACTGCGTCATGCTTCTGGCATCTGAGCCATTTACCTCCAGGATATCGTAAGCAAGAAACGCGACCGGAGCTTCTTCCAGAACCTTTTTGGATAGATTTTTCCTGCCGATTCTCGTTTGTAAGACATTAAATGGCATCGGCTTATTATCGAAATAACTTACGATCTCTCCATCCAGAACGGTACCATCAGGCAATACAGAACTCAGGAAATGCAGCTCGGGGAATTTATCCGTTGACAATTCTTCTCCTCTCGTCCAAATGAAGAGTTCATTATTCCGATATATAATTTGAGACCTGATTCCGTCCCATTTCCACTCTACAAACCAATCTTCCGGATTTCCTAAACCTGATACATCGCCTTCAATCGGGTATGCAAGAAAAAACGGATAAGGCCGGGACGCATTGTCGTTTTCGCCTTCATCCAGTATCAGACTTTTAAAATTGGTACTGGATGGATCCCAGGTACCCATTACCCTGTGCGCCACCACACTTGGATCCGTGGACGTTGCTTCAGCCAAAGCGCGTACGACAAGCGTCTGCGAAACGCCTATGCGAAAACTTCCCATCAGCAGCTTATTAAACACAAAAATTTCATGCTGAGAAAGTTGCGACCAGGCCTGAAGAATGTGATCACGCTTTTCTTCATCTGTCATTTTGGGCAACAAGCTCAGATAGTAAAACCACTCTGTAAGCGATTTATCAGAATCTTCGGATCCGTTTCTCGTTAGAATCAACGATATCGTTTCACCCAAATCACCCACACTCTGGTAACTTTCCTGAAACAGCCACATTGGAATGTTTGCCTCCGCAGCAGCCCATTCTTTCACCATGGTACGGTTGACCTTAAACGAAGGCCTGCGCCCGGTAAAGAGTGTCAATGCCCACATTTTGTCTTCATCTGATGCTGTCAGAAAATAGTTCTTCAACAACTCCACCTTTGCATTGGTTTTGTTGGTGCGGTCCAGATTCATGAAGAGCTCTGCGAATTGTTTCATATCTAGCTTTGAGCTAATAGCGGTTCGCTTTTAGCTTAGTTTGAGTTGCTGAATATCTATTGTAATTGTTCATTTTTTCTTTCGGACGGATGGATTTTCCAGGTTCTGCTTTATTTGCCTACCCCTACCTAAGGTTTCTTAGCTCCCTGCCCTTCGCCTCTCTTTACCGTTCAGACCGGAGGTTTCCCATGCCCTGTGCCCACTGTCCCTCTGCCTTCTTTTACCGTTCAGACCGCATTCAGCGTTCAGACCGGAGGCTCCCCATGCCCCTCGCCCACTGCGCCTTGCTCTTCGCCCTCTGCTTCGTCTTCACTTCCATACATGGTCGTCACCTCTCCTGCCTCGATCCCATTTTCATTCAGCCATCTTGAAAAAATACTTGTGTAGCCATGTGTCACGTATACTTTTTCGGCACCAGATTCAACAACGGCTGTATTCAGGTCAGGCCAGTCGACATGGTCACTTAATATGAATCCCTGATCTACTGCTCTACGGTTTTTTGCTCCACGCAAAGCCATCCATCCTGAACAATAGCCCAGTGAATAGGGATTGAACTTACGTATCCAGGTACTGCTATCGACAGACGGAGGAGCCAGAACCAATGCACCTCTGAACAGTTTTTTATCTGTTTCTTTCGTTACCAAAGTCAGTTCCGGCAAATCGTGACCGGCTTCTCTTAGTCTTTCATTCAGAATATAAATGGCTCCGTGCGCGTAAATAGGCTCTTCGGGCAGCTGAATTCCTTTCAGAATCCGCTGCATTTTGCCTAATGAATAGCCCATCAGAATGCTGGCCTTGTCTTCCCGTTTGTTTTGCGCGAACCAGTTATCAATCTCAGAAAAAATTTCCTTTTGAGGCTGCCATTTGTAAATCGGCAATCCAAAGGTAGATTCTGTAATAAACACGTTGCATTTGACAGGCTCGTAAGGAGCAGCAAACCCGTCATCTTCCAGTTTATAATCTCCGCTCGCCACCCACACCTCACCCTGGTATTCCACCCTGATTTGTGCAGAACCGATAATATGCCCAGCCGGATGGAATGAAAAAGTTACTCCATTTATGACAGTTTTGTCACCATACTCCACCGTTTGAAGCGAAATATCCTGTCCAAGCCGTAGTCGTAAAATCGCCTCGCTGTGTTTGTGAGAAAGATAATGTTTACTTCCCCAGCGAGCGTGATCACTATGCGCATGCGTAATAATCGCCCGATCCACAGGTATCCACGGATCTATATGCACATCAGCCTGCGCACAGTAAATACTTTTTCCGGTAAATTGTAAAAGAGGTGTTGGCATACAGCAATTTAATTAAAACTATGCCAGCCAAAACATCCATATTGAGCCCTTTCCTTTTAATTCTTACTACTTTTGCGGCATCTTCAAATTAAGTCTGAGATGTTTGCAATAAAGGAATATATTTACCGGCCGATTCTATTTATACTTTGTACGCTTCTGGTGATTCAAGGATGCCGTTCAGGTTCGTCGGATTCCCGGGAGCAGTCCGCTACGCAAAGTCAATCTGAAACATTCACAGAAAAGGTCAGTATTAAACACGCCAAGGGTTTCACAATTGACTACCATGAAAATTACAAGGTGGTCAGGATCATGAACCCGTTCGAGAAATCCACAGATACGACGACCTATTTTCTTGTGCAGAGGGGAACAACCATTCCTGTCATTGCGAAAAATGCAACTGTTATTCAGATTCCCGTACGATCGCTTGCACTCACATCTTCGATGCATATCGGTTTACTTACTTTTCTTGATTCAGAAGAAATACTCTCAGGACTGAGTAGCCTTCAATATGTATTTTCGCCGAAAGTGATTGAGATGATTGATGCAAAAAAAATCAGCGAAATTGGCAAAGATCAGGGCATCAATGAAGAGCAGCTCATCACCATGCATCCCGACCTGTTGATGACGACCGGCAGTCCGGGATCCGTAAAAGAACACTATGCATTACTTTCAGAGGCTGGCATTCCTGTCATTTTCAATTCTGAATGGGTTGAAAAAACACCCCTCGCTCGTGCAGAATGGGTAAAATTAATGGCTGCTTTGCTCAATAAGGAAGAGCTTGTCAATCGCAAATTTGCAGAAACAGAACAACGTTATGACAAATTGCTTGGGCTGACCTCAAACGTAACGACAAAGCCGGTTATTCTTTCGGGGCTGAACACGAAGGATACATGGTACATGCCCAATGGCAATAGTTACATGGCGCAATTTTTCAAAGATGCAGGCGGTAATTTCCCCTGGAAAGCTACATACGATGCCGGCAGTATTCCGCTTGGCTTTGAGACTGTGTACCCCGTTGCACTCACTGCGGACGTATGGATGAATGTGGGTTTCGATCCGAACGATACCAAAAGTACGATTCTGGCTCAGGACAAACGTTACAGCGATTTTAAGGCATTTAGACAAAATCGAGTTTATAGTTATAATAATCGTGTCAATTCCTGCGGATCGAATGATTTCTTTGAAACCGGAAATGTGGAACCAGATGTAGTGCTGGCGGATTTAATCCATATATTTCATCCTACGCTCTTACCGGATCATCAACTTGTTTACTACAAGCAATTGAAATAGCATGCGACAAACTGTTTCCCATAAAGCAATTTTGATCGGACTGGCTGTTTTGGCGCTCTGTTTCTTCGTGCTAGACGTAATGCTCGGTTCGGTGCAGATTCCATTCGCACAGGTCGCACGTATACTTACCTGCCAGGAAACAGACAATATTGCCTGGGTTTTTATCATTGAAAAAATACGTCTGCCCAAAGCGCTGACAGCAATTTTGGTAGGTTGTGGCTTATCCGTAAGCGGACTACAGATGCAGACCTTGTTCCGTAACCCACTCGCCGGACCGTCCGAATTGGGTATCACAGCCGGTGCAGGTTTGGGAGTTGCAGCTGTGATGCTTGCCAGCGGAAGCAGTGCAAGTATATATGCGATCCGCCAACTTGGAGTATCCGGAAGCTGGCTCATTATT
>DASYHR010000059.1:0-7738 GCA_035998385.1 Dyadobacter sp.
AGCTGTGAAACATGATACAGACGACCCTGCTATCTGGCTCAATCCGGAAGACCCTTCAAAAAGTCTGATCATTGGAACGGACAAAGACATTGATGGGGCATTGTATGTTTTCGACCTGCAGGGCAAAATTATTACTGATAAAGTTGTCAGAAATCTGAAACGCCCAAACAACGTTGATATCGCGTACGGACTGATGGTCAACGGAAAAGCGACTGACATTGCCGTCGTGACCGAGCGGGAGGCTAATAAAATCCGGGTTTTCAGTTTGCCGGATATGAAGGCAATTGACAATGGCGGTATTGAAGTATTCAAAGGTGAGACCATTCAGGCTCCGATGGGAATTTCATTGTATACCCGTCCGTCGGACAAAGCCATTTTTGCGGTCGTAGGTCGTAAGTCAGGACCGGCAGAAGGTTACCTTTGGCAATACAAACTTTCAGATGCAGGAAACGGAAATGTATCAGCTGAGGTGGTCCGTAAGTTCGGAAAGTATAGCGGCAAGAAGGAAATTGAGTCTATCGCAATCGATAACGAATGTGGTTACGTGTACTATTCCGACGAACAGGTAGGCGTAAGAAAGTACTATGCCGATCCTGAAAAAGGCAATGAAGAGCTGGCTCTGATTGCAAATGTGGGTGTTACTGAGGACAATGAAGGAATTTCAATTTACAAAACAGGCGACAAAACAGGCTATATTCTGGTGTCGGACCAGGGCGCTGGTAAATTTCAGATTTTTCCACGCGAGGGAAGTGTGACCAATCCGCATGAACATAGAATGATCAAGTCGGTAAAAGTGACAGCTTTGAAAAGCGATGGCTCAGACGTTACGAATGTGGCATTGAACGATCAGTTTAAAAATGGTCTTTTTGTAGCGATGTCGGAAGGAAAAGTTTTTCATTATTACAGATGGGAAGATATCATCGGGGCTGAGAAATAATACCGGACTAAACCAACAACTTAAACCGGCGCATGCAGATCATGTGCCGGTTTTTTGTTTCTAATACATTCAAATCATACCATATTCCGTTTAGGTTATGCCAGGCAAGAGGTATCCCCAATCCTGGCTCATCTGCGAAACTGTTTTAAACCTCAGGCCTAAAGCTGGTCAAAGGAGTATGGACTCAAAATAATATTGCTGCATTATGAAAACAATACGGCTTGTATCAATTCCCCTTGTGATGTTGCTGACATGCTGGCTATATGCTTTTCATGCCTCAGAGCCGCAAGAGGTCAGATTCCCCTACAAACTTGCCGGCTTAACCGACCGACAGGCAGCTGCACACCTTTTAAGCAGGCTCACTTTTGGTGCTACGCCTTCCCAAATCGATGCGGTTGTCAAACAAGGGCTTACATCCTGGTTCGAGAGTCAGCTAACCGTTTCATATAAGGACGATTCTCTACATAAAAAACTTGACAATTATGACGCTATCAGCCTAAGCAATGAGGAGGTGTTGCTGCATTTCCCTAAAAATTTTCAGGTTGTGCGCATGGCCATCAACGACAGTATCATCAGTAAGGACTCAGTTGGGTCGAAAAGTCCCGAGTACAAGGCAGCTATTGATCAATACACTACTGCACACGGATTTCGCACACAAAAAGATCTGAATCAACAATTCATAAATCAAAAAATTCTTAGGGCTGTCTACAGTGAAAACCAGCTTCAGGAGGTCATGGCAAGTTTCTGGTTTAACCATTTCAATGTGTCGCTCACCAAAGATGATTGTTCCCATTTTATTCCTGCCTATGAAAGAGAAGTAATTCGTCCGGGTGCTCTTGGCAATTTTAGTGACCTGCTCATTGCCACTGCCAAGTCTCCAGCCATGTTGTATTACCTGGATAACTTCAGCAGTGCCTCGGATAATAATCAGTTTAGTAAAAAGAAAGACAAAAAGCAGCAGCAGGATATTGCGGAAAACGACGTCATCGCCGATACACTGATTGCACGACTCAAAAAGGTACGTAAAGAAAAAGGTATCAATGAAAACTATGCACGGGAGGTGATGGAACTTCATACCATGGGGGTCGATGGTGGCTACACCCAACAGGATGTTACCGAAGCTGCCCGGGTGCTTACAGGCTGGACTACGTATCCGTTTCAGGTCAACAGAAAAACAAAAGTACCCGAGCGGGCAGAACGATTTGAAAAATCAGGATTTGTCCGGGACGGAGATTTCTTATTCGCTGCCAATCGGCATGACGCGGGCTCGAAAACGGTACTTGGTAAACAATACGGTCCTGACAAAGGTTACGCCGAAGGGGTTGAGTTGTTTAGCAATCTGGCGACTCATCCTGCTACTGCCAGATTTATTTGTAAAAAAATTGCTACCCGTTTTGTGAGTGACAATCCCGACCCGAGTCTCGTTGACAAAATGAGTAAGACCTTCCTATCCACAAAAGGGAATATCAAAGCAGTGTTGATAGCCATGGTGTCCTCCATGGAATTTTGGAACAAAGCTGCGTTACGGGAGAAAACCAAATCGCCATTCGAACTCGCTGTTGGCTCGATCAGAAGTTTGAATGCGCAGGTTACAGACCCCTACCCCTTATTTAACTGGATAGCACGCATGGGCGAGAGGATGTATTCTTATCAGGCGCCCACAGGCTTTCCTGACAAGGGACAATACTGGATCAACACTGGCTCGCTGCTCAACAGAATGAATTTTGGTCTTGCACTTGCATCAGGTAAAATTGCCGGAATCAAAGTAGATTTAGCCGGGTTGAACCAATACCATGAACCTGAAAGTTCGCAAGCGGCCCTGCTTACATACAGCAAGCTGATTCTGCCTGAACGTGATCTCACAAAGACTGTAGAACGATTAAAACCGATGTTAAATGACCCTGAATTGAGCGAAAAGGTTGACAAAGCCAGCCAGACAGCAGCAGAGACAAATAAACAGATGCGGCAAACAGTTCAGACATCGCAGGAAGGTCCCGTCAAATCAATCAAAAAAGAAAATGTAAATATGCTGGCTCAGGTAGTTGGTGTAATTATCGGATCTCCTGAATATCAGCGGCGCTAAAACATGCAGGTTATGAAAACATCAAGAAGAGTCTTTATCAAATCCGGGGGACTGGCGCTGTTGGGAATAGGGCTGGCAGGCAGTATTCCACCGTTTGTAACCAGGGCGGTAGCAGCAGAACAAAACAAAAATGTGCCTGGAAAAAAGAAAACGCTGGTGTGTATTTTCCAACGCGGCGCGATGGATGGCCTTATGGCAGTCACACCTTTTAACGATCCGTTTTTAAAAGCAGCTCGGCCCAATCTGATTATGTCTGCCGCGCAATCTGCTCCCGGTAAGTCGCTGATTGATCTGGATGGCAGGTTCGGTCTGCACCCTTCCATGAAGGCTTTTGAACCTCTATTCCGTGAAGGCAGGCTTGGTATCGTACATGGTATAGGTTCGCCTAATACCACACGTTCCCATTTCGACGCCCAGGATTATATGGAATCCGGAACCCCGTTTAATAAGGGAACGCCCAGTGGCTGGCTCAACAGGACGCTGGGACTTTTACAGGAAGATCACCTTTCGCCATTTGCCGGCGTTGCACTCACTTCTGCAATGCCACGGTCGTTTTATGGAGATAATCCTTCTGTAGCGATCAGTAACTTGCAGGATTTTTCTATTCAGATGCGTGGCAATCAGGCAGGTACAAATATGGCTGCCAAGAGCTTTGAAGAACTATATGACAAAACCGCTTCGGGACTTTTGCAGGACGCCGGAAGAGAGAGTTTCGAAGCTATGAGGATTCTGAAAACTGCGGATCTGAAAAATTACAAACCCGCCGAAGGAGTGTCCTATCCCGGCTCAGCGTTGGGTAATGCACTAAAACAAATTGCCCAACTGATCAAAATGAATGTGGGGCTTGAAGTGGCATTTGCCGAATCCAATGGCTGGGACACACATTTTAACCAAGGGACAGAAAATGGCATTTTTGCCCGAAACGTTGCTGATTTGAGTAACAGCATTACAGCGTTCTGGAACGATCTGAGTGCGCATCAGGATGATGTAGTACTGATGACAATGACTGAATTTGGAAGAACTGTAAAACAAAACGGAACCAGAGGGACTGACCACGGAAGAGGATCCTGCAATTTCGTTTTAGGCAATCACGTTCAGGGAGGAAAAGTGTTTGGAAAGGTAGACGATCTCTCAGACGACAATCTCGAAGACAAGCGCGATCTGGCAGTGACGACAGATTTCAGAAACGTTTTCGGTGAGGTGGCTGCAAAGCACTTGCTGCTAAAGAACAATGCAACACTTTTCCCTGATTGGAAAGTGGAAAACCTGGGGTTAATGAAGACCTAATTCACAATAAACGCAAGTGACACATGTTGATAACGGGATGATTTCACCTGTTTTTTCATATTCTGAAAACTTTCCATCGGGCCTTGTGCTGCCAGCATATTGACGGTCCATGCCGGAATGATGCCTCCCGGATCCACCTGCAGCGTATACTCCACCCGCACCTTGTGAGCGGAAACAGGCGTGATGGTCCAGTATCCCAGAGATTTCTGAATACGTACAATACCTTTCTTTTCATCTACCCAGCCGGGTACTGCGGGTGCGTTCATCGTCACCACTTTAGTGGCTGCATCCTGGCTTACGCGTACATGAGCTACAAAATCCCGGTTCTCAAGCGGCCATGGCAGCTCTACTTCGGAATAATAATAGAGCTCTGAGGGAGAAATACGTTTCACCAATGTACAGGATTTGGTATGAGATACCCATTGGGTGGCAGCGGGCAAATCCATCAGCAATGTGACCAGCTGGGATGCAGACGCATCAATTGTACATTCTACTTTTACAGCTTTTACCTTACTTGTAGGTACTGATTTTGAAAATACACTGATCCCATCCTTTTCTGCAATTAATCTCCAATCCGATTGTGCCTGCACCACATTCCCGCAGTGCATGAGAAAAATCAACATATAATATATTCTGCACATTGCTAATTTTCAGAAATCAGTTTACTTCGAATTGCACCAAAAGTACAATATATATTGTGCGCCGTATATAGGCACGGGCAAATTTAACAGTGTGTTAAAAATACAGGCTTTGTCAATGGATGAGACTCAGCGCTTTCCGTTTTTCTATCTAGCCCAACTAATAAATTTTCAAAATCTGCGCCCCTAAACGCTGAAAATCCGCATTTTCTTTTGAAATTTGCATGAATGAAGCCATCAAGCATATCGTTTTGCAGATAGTCATTCGGCAGATACCATCCTGGCAGAAAAATATTTCCTGCAAAAAACGAATTCCCGGCTCCAAATTTTAGTTACATACAGAACCAGTTGTCACAAGCGGCTGTTAGTGCCTCAAACTTAAAAAAATACAATGGCCAAGTACTTAAACGAAACGTCAAGGACTTTCAGTGAATTCCTGCTCATTCCGGGGCTTACAACGAAAGACTGCATTCCACCAAAGGTTTCACTAAAAACTCCGCTAACGAAATACGCAAAGGGACAAACCCCTGATATTGAATTAAATATCCCGTTTGTGTCTGCGATTATGCAATCTGTTTCAAATGATGGCATGGCAGTAGCGTTGGCGAAAAACGGTGGTGTTTCTTTCGTTTTCGGTTCTCAGTCTATTAAGGATCAGGCTGAGATGATTTACAAAGTAAAAAATCACAAGTCTGGTTTCGTAATCAGTACAGCCAATCTTACCCAGGAGCATACATTGAGAGATGTGATTGCATTGAAGGCCAAAACGGGGCACTCAACTATTGCCATTACCGAAGACGGAACTGCTGAGGGAAAATTGTTAGGTATTGTTACAAGCCGTGACTATAGAGTTGGAACGGATTCTCAGGATAAAAAAGTAAAGGAGTTTATGACTCCGTTCTCCAAGCTGGTAACCGCTCAATTGGGTTGTACACTAAAAGAAGCGAATGACCTTATTTGGGAACATAAATTAAACAGCCTTCCGGTAATTGACGAAGAAAGCCGGTTCAGATTTTTTGTTTTCAGAAAAGACTACGAAAACCACAAGGATAACCCTTACGAACTGACTGACAAGCAGAAAAAGTTGGTTGTTGGCGCTGGTATCAACACACGTGATTACAAAGAACGCGTTCCTGCTTTGGTAGAGGCAGGTGCCGATATACTTTGTATCGATTCTTCAGATGGTTTTTCTGAATGGCAACGTGAAACTTTGCAGTACATCAAAAATGAGTTTGGTGATAAAGTAAAGGTGGGTGCCGGTAATGTTGTTGACAAAGAAGGCTTCCTGTATTTGGTTGAATCCGGGGCTGATTTTATCAAAGTAGGTGTCGGCGGTGGTTCTATCTGTATCACACGTGAGACCAAAGGTATCGGTCGCGGTCAGGCTACAGCATTGATTGAAGTAGCAGAGGCGAGAGATAAATATTTTGAGGAGACAGGAATTTATGTTCCTATTTGCTCCGATGGCGGAATTGCTCAGGACTACCACATGGTGCTTGCGTTAGCGATGGGCGCCGACTTCCTGATGATGGGTCGTTACTTCGCACGTTTCGACGAAAGTCCTACAAGAAAGCTGTTGGTCAATGGAAATTATGTAAAAGAATATTGGGGAGAAGGATCGAACAGGGCACGTAACTGGGAACGTTATGACATGGGAGATACCGATGGACTGAAATTTGAGGAGGGCGTAGATAGCTACGTTCCATACGCGGGTACATTGAAAGACAACCTGGCGATTACATTGGGTAAGATCAAGTCAACCATGTGCAGCTGTGGAACGCTTTCTATTCAGGAACTTAAAGACAATGCACGTATTACACTGGTATCTTCGGTAAGTATTGTTGAAGGTGGTGCACACGATGTAATTGTAAAAGAATAGATCAGGGATAATACTAAAAACGGCCTGACTTACTATATAGTAAATCAGGCCGTTTTTATATCCCACGAAAGCTGCTAAGCTAGCATCCTTCTGCTTAAAGCACTCACCCTGATTCCCTTCAGGCTCTTCACCCTTGCTCCTATTTCCGTTTTGTCACGAAAAGTGTAGCCTGCGCCAAACATTGCTTTGAATTCTTCAATACTTTCTTTTAACTGCTTTCTGGACAGTCCGCTATATTCCAACTGAAGAAATCTTGATTTTTCAGCCGTATATTTTTTAAGCTTCCAGAACTGCGGGTGATTCATGCCTATTGGTGCACGAAAATGCTCTTCATGGTCCCGGATCAAAAACTCAAGATCAAAATTGACTTCTGATGAATTCCTCGCGATCTGGCTCTTGATCACAATTTTGGCTTCCCTGCCCACTGCTAATTTGAATATCTTTTCATGTATCATTTTACCTGAGAATGCTGATTGGTACGTGTTACTTTATAAACCGCAAACATGAAGTCTATAAATTCCATAGACAAAGAAAGGTATTTACCTTTATAAAACAAAGTGTTTTAAATTAAAACTATCTCTCGTCCTCAGGGAGTATGCAGGAATCCCGCGATTCACAACAAACTCTTAGTTTTTTACTTACTTTTATATCCATTCCGAACCCTTATACCACAGATCATTCTGCATTATCAAATTTTCACAGAATATTACCAACTATTGATCTATGAAGAAAAAATTATTACTGTTGGCTTTGAGTATGTGTGTCAGCCAGTTGTGCAGCTTCGGCCAGTCATTCAACAATTTTCCGGTAACTACCCAAAAACCTCCCTTACATGCCAAACATTGGATGGCAATTACGGGAAAACCCCTTGCGGCTACCTCCGGAGCAATGATATTCAGCAAGGGGGGAAATGC
>DASYHR010000060.1:0-1799 GCA_035998385.1 Dyadobacter sp.
CAATGTCAACACCCCAAAGCTTTTCTTTGGCATGGACTTCAAGGGCAGACAGAAACGCATTAGCAGTCATTTTGACCTTGTGCTGATAGATTTCAGTGTGTTTGAGATCGTCTAGGTCACGGATCAGTCCATGGACGTTGGCAGACAACAACACAGCCATCAGTCTTTCTTTGGGAGATAGTTCGCGCCGGGTAGTCACTGGCTTAATTCTCGGCGGAAGAACTTGTTTTTGGGTGTTCATTAAGTTGGGTAGTTTTGAGAGTTGGAGAATAATTATAGATATGTCACTTTCAAGCCCATGCGCTCGGCAAAGGCCTTTTCGATCATTGCACCTGGCGAAGCAATCCAATCAGGTAACAGCGCGATTTCATCACAAGTGGTAAGCATTTGCAGATCAGCAAGCATGTGAACATGCCATTCGGATTCCGTAGGCAATCCGTTATTCAACGGCGATATAGGAATGTCCCCTTTTTGATAAATGGTCTCACTGGCCAGACTGAATTTCTGCTGAACTTCCGGAAAAGGCAATTCGCCAATCTTTCCAGAAATGTAGATTCTGTTCATCTTATTTTAGTTTTTGGGTGGATTTAAATCGCTAATTGTTCTGGTTGAAACAGGTTGAGTTGTTTATGATCAAACACACTGGGCTCGTTCGTCCAAATTGCTTCCTTCTGAAATCCTGTTCGAGTCTTGTGAATAGCCAATGGTTTGAAGTCCATCCAATCGGCCTTCGTGGTCTCGCAAACGATCGACTGACCAAGTCTATTTTTACACCACCCAGCTAAATCGCTAAAAACTAGATTTTTGCTACTCTGCTGATATACGTGTCCCCCGTGTTGATAAGGTGGATCTATAAACCATGTAGCCTCTTGATTAGGGATTTCAAGGTATGATCCATGCTTAATTTCCCAGTGCTTGATTTTAAATAAATTTGATGCAATTCTATTGAGAGTGTATGGAATAGTATTCGGTCTTTGCTGTAGCCTAATTGTGGCAGTTTTCCTCGGCGATTCCGTCATAAAACCTATCATAAATCCCATCAGGTCCTTGGCTTCCTGACAATCAAATTTGAATTTGTCAACATGGTCTCCTTTTTTCATGTGAGGAAGTCTTAGGATATCCCTAGGGGAGCACTGTTGCAGCCATTTCCAAATCTTAATGATCACTTCGTATTTATCAACAAGGAGAACATCCCGATCATAATATCTGAGTGCATATCGAGCGGTACCAGCAAAAGGCTCTATAATCTTATCGTGTTTCGGCACTGGATAATGTTGAATCACGTTTGTTTTCGCTCCATAGTAGCTCCACATATCACTTCTCAATTTTAACCCAGCTACCGAATCGGACATTCCTGCTGATATTCTCCTCGGAAACTGGAAATGGTTTTTCTGATTGCTTTAACCCTTTCGTGCACTTAGCGACAAGGGTATTGACTGTTTTCTTCTCAGTCCTGACGTCGGCAAAGAATACCTGGTACTCGCTGCCGTCGATTGTTTTGTAATGGCCGGTCATTTAAAATGGAGGATCTCCGAGTTGTTCAAATACTTTGTTTCTGGCGAAGTCGTGAGACACCTGATTAGGTGCTGAGCTTTCAACGGAGAACTTAGTTGAGAATTCAGAATCCAAATCCATAAACTTGGTATACTTCCCTATGAATTTGAGCTTCACAGTATCCAGCGAACCGGACCTGTTTTTGGCAACAATCACCTCTCCTGTTCCTGCAACTGAATTGCCTGCATCATCTTCCATGATCCCGTAATACTCAGGCCGGTAAAGGAAAATAACCATGTCTGCAT
>DASYHR010000068.1:0-6390 GCA_035998385.1 Dyadobacter sp.
AGAGCCAATCAGCCCACACACTTCCTTTATAGGCATAACAATCAACGCCATTTTCCTTTAACATATTAAACAAACCCGAAAGCTCCCTGGATGACAACAGATTGATAAAAGCAATCTGCTGACATTCATCCACAAGTTCCTTTTGAAAGGAAACTTGTATATCATTCTGATGTAAATAATTCAGAAACTGAGGTCGCACTCCATGATAACGAACCATCCTTCTCAGGTTGGAATCATCAAAATTATTGAAGTCGCTTAGCCTGGTCTGTAAACAGGCAGAAAGCAACAAATTCATTTCATTGGAGAGCTTTGCGTTAGCTGGCATCAGGCTGGGTTTAATGCACTCGATATACTTTCATTTACCCATCTTTCAAGATTTTCAAAACCATCCGGTCTGCGCTTTCTCCACATATCGGCATGTGTGGCACATAAAAAACTCTTTTTGAAATGCTCTTTCAACAACTCTCCTTTGAGTAATTGCACAGGCAATGGAAAGTTTTTAAGTGTCTCAATGGGAATAGCCGTTGCAGAAAGACGAGCCAATAAGGTCTGATTTTTAGCCTTATGTATAAAATACACGGCATTCAGCTTAACGGGTTCCAGAGGAAAATGCTCTGTAGGTTGATATGAAAACTTATTTACACCTTCGCTTACCGGTTGCAGGTCATTTCTGTCGTACTGTAAACCATTCACTGTGTTATCCCAAATCTTCAACTGGGGATAGGCAGGAACGATATACGGTGAACCATCAGAATTAAATGTAATGGCGGTCAGATCGTCACTTAACAGTTCACACCCCGCCTTAATGAAAGCCGCTGCCGTTGTAGATTTGCCTGCTCCGGGATTTCCCATGAAACACCAGGCTTCATTACCAACTTTGACGGCACTTGCATGCAGTAAGAAATAACGTTTTTGGAATAATATAAGGCCAATAGCCTCACTTACTGTGAATAAACTTATAATATTCGGATCGGAATTATACGATGATACAACCAATGTGCTCCCGTCAATTGCTTCAAAGTCCACAGTATCCGGCCAGTGCAGGATTAAACTACCAGTCTCACCATAGCCAAACATCGCCCTGATTCCACGTCGGTAAATAGGTGTCTTCAACAGCCTGGGGAGCTTGACCTCTCCTGCTTTTATAAACAAATCAATATGAGGAGTATTTTCACCGGCACTTAATTCAGGCAAGCTGATCTCAGAACTGATATTTAATCCAAACGCTTTATAAAAGTACATTGAAGAAGGCTATTTTAATAAATTATTCCCATACCCATAAACGTTGGTAGGAAACTGTCTCCGGCCAATCGCCGATGATGATTGATCCATTTTTTTCAACCCAGGCATGTGCCTCAAAAGTTTTGGCTGCATTTATCTCCACGCCTATTTCCAGGGTCAGTGCAGGCACTTTTCTTAACAGATATTTCGCAGCCAAAGCACGAGGCAGGCATAACATTTCCACAGGCGAGTGGCTCGCGGCCGATTTTATCGCCCATACGGTAGCATTGATATAATCGCCCGTTACTTCCTTTTTGGTAGTGGAGGCTGCCAGTCGGTTGTATAATTTTCTAAAAGTAGGGAATGGCAACACGAGAAGACCTGACTTAATCACCAACAGACTAATGTAAGCCTTGAAGAAAAGATATCTTTCCTCCCCGCGAAGACTGTTCCATTTGTTGCGATATGTTTGCAGACTTTTCAGTTTCATCAGTCTGTTTTTTCTACAAGTTTTTCCGCAATCAGGTTATTAAGCAAATCTTCAACATCCGCTTCACAATCCGATTTCTCAACATCATAAACTTCCAAAACCGCGTCACATAACTGCTCTTTGGTCTGAGGACCTTTTTCCAGCAAATCCCAAACAAGCCCTCCTACTTCATCCAGCCCGTAGTAAGCACCCTTACTGTGATTCAGTATAACTGTTTCACCTGCGACTTTCGAGGCGATTTGCTCTGAGGTAAGCTTGTATTTCATAGTAAGGGAATTTCAAAGATGAATATCATGTGTGCATTATTGTGGCAAAGTTAAAATATAATCAGTCGATCTCAAACTTTATACCTTGCGCAAGCGGCAATACTGTACCATAATTGATGGTATTGGTTTGCCGTCTCATGTAGGTTTTCCACGCATCAGATCCCGATTCGCGCCCGCCACCCGTTTCTTTTTCACCTCCGAAGGCACCTCCTATTTCAGCTCCTGATGTACCAATATTGACATTCGATATGCCACAATCCGAGCCTGACGCCGACAAATATTCTTCAGCCTCACGGATATTCAATGTAAAAATAGCAGACGACAATCCTTGAGGAACGTCATTTTGCAGGGCAATTGCTTCTTCAATATTTTCATACTGAATCAGATATAAGATCGGTGCAAATGTTTCGTGCTGCACGATTGCAAAACGATTCTCAACCTCCGCAATACATGGCGCCACATAACAACCCGATTCGAATTCCGCACCATCCAATTTTCGCGGTTCGACAATAAACCTACCTCCCTGCTCCTTTACTGCTTCAGCCGCCTCTTCATATTGCTGCACAGCCTGTTGGTCAATCAGCGGCCCCACATGATTTGTTTCTTCTAACGGGTTTCCGATACGAAGTTGTGCATACGCTTTTACAAGCTTCGTTTTCACTTCTTCATACATGTCTTTGTGGATGATCAGGCGCCTTGTGGATGTACACCTTTGTCCGGCCGTACCTACGGCTCCAAAAACAACTCCCGGAATAGCAACCTTCAAATCTGCGGAAGGCGTGATGATGATGGCATTATTCCCGCCTAATTCAAGCAAACTTTTACCAAGTCGCTTCGCTACGGTTTCTGCAACAATTCTACCCATTCGTGTACTTCCTGTTGCGGATACCAGTGCTACCTGCGGATCCGCAGAAAGCCATTTCCCTGCATTCGCATCACCGGTAAGTAAACAGGAAATGCCTTCGGGCAGATTATTTTGTTTAAAAATCTCTGATACAATTTGCTGACACGCCAGAGCTGTAAGTGGTGTCTTCTCCGACGGTTTCCAAACACACACGTTCCCGCACACCCAAGCCAACATCGCATTCCAAGACCAAACCGCCACAGGGAAATTAAATGCTGAGATGATTCCCACAACTCCCAGAGGATGCCATTGCTCGTACATTCTGTGCTCGGGTCGCTCGCTATGCATCGTAAGTCCGTACAGTTGTCGCGACAGGCCGACGGCAAAATCGCAGATATCGATCATTTCCTGTACCTCCCCTAAGCCCTCCTGCAGGCTTTTACCCATTTCATAACTGACCAGCATACCAAGATCCTGTTTGTGCTCCCTCAAGCTTATACCGATCTGCCGCACTATTTCTCCACGGCGTGGTGCCGGTATTAAGCGCCATTCTTTGAAAGCCGCGGTTGCGGAGTTGATCAGTTGCTTGTAGTCCGGCTCACCGGCAAGCGTAATGTCTGCTATTTTTTGCCCATCTACCGGGGACCAGGACGCCAATATACCTCCTTTTCCATCCCAAAATTTTTGTCCTGTACTTAGTCCTTTGTTCAAGGGTGCTATTGCTAACCTCTCAAGAACTGGTTTGATATCTCCCATCGATTTCTTTTTTTAATCCCTATCCTTCAAAATAAACACCACATCAATCTTTAAAAAATTGACCATTTCCTGTATTGAGGAAATCAGCAAGCACAATATCTTCCTGTCTAATAAACCCTTTGGATGGCAGGCTCCCGTCTGCTACCATTTCCACTACAGAAGCAATGGATGCAGCGGTTGTCCAGGATATAGCCCGCCAGTGTTGTCCATCAATATTAACCGGATGATAAGCTCTATAAAACTCTTCTCTTTCCAGCTTTTCTCCCTTCCATCCTTCCACCACAGCATACACATACACGACATCCTGCTGTACCGGCGGTTTCGCTTCTGTCAGAATTTTTTCAATGAGTTCTCTTTTTTCCTTCAATATTAACTCATACAGCATAAACCTCATCAGCTGGCAATGGCCCGGATAACGAATGGTTTTATAGTTCAGCGTATCCAGTTTACCTTCATAAGTTTCACACATGGTACCCAAACCACCCGATGTACTAAACGCTTCAAACTCCTGCCCTTCAATATTAATCATTTCAATCCCTTCCAAAGAAGGCACCATTTTCCGGACTCCGTTGTGAATCACTTCTGCATCGTTGATATATTCGTTGACAACCCCCGCAGGTGACCATGTAAAAGAATACCCCATCAGTCCATTCGGATAACGTGGCAAGGCTCCTACGCGTAGTTCAATATCTCTTAGTTTTGTAAATTTTTTGGCAAGATCTGCTCCTACGATCCCGATAAAACCCGGCGCAAGCCCACATTGAGGCGCCATTACTCCACGGCTATCTTTAGCCATTTCCCTTATAGCCGTCGTAGTTGGTACATCTTCAGTAAGGTCAAAATAGTGAATGCCGGATTGATAAGCTTGCCTGGCAATCGGCAGGTTCAGGTTATAGGGCATACAGGATACGACACCGTCGCAATCTGAAAAAACATCTTCAAGAAAACCCGGGTTCATGATGTCCCCTTCTTTAACTTCAAAAGGTAAGCCTGTTACTGGCAGAACCTTGTCAATTCCTGTTACTTCAAACCTTTTGCTTAGGAGTGTCCCCACCAGTGAACCTACCTTACCTAATCCGATTACAAGAATCTTGCGCATATAGTTTATAGATGAATTAGTAAAATTATTTTTAGGATTGAAGAAAGATAGGAAAAGAATGAACAGTTTTTAAAACTTACCCGTCATTTTTGTATTCAATTTTACTTTGTTATGCATATAGTTATCATCGGCGGAGGCGCATCCGGATTTATGGCAGCCATTACGGCAGCCGAAACCTTTCCTGGTTCAGATATACAAATTCTGGAAAAGAACAGAACGGTGCTCAATAAGGTACGCATATCCGGCGGTGGCAGATGTAATGTGACACACCGTCCTTCCGATTTACGGTTTTTTATCAAAAATTATCCAAGAGGCGAAAAGCTGTTGCGTAAACTGTTAGGCAGGTTTAGTGCACAGGATACGGTAAACTGGTTTAAAAACAAAGGCGTGTCTCTCAAAACAGAGGATGATGGCAGGATGTTTCCCGTTACAGATTCATCACACACCATCATTGAATGCCTGACGAGAACAGCACGCGAACTTGGTATCCAGGTCAGGACCTCTTCAGGTGTGAAATCTTTTACCAAAAGTGAAACGGGCTTCGCTCTGACTATGGATGATGAGACTGTTATCCAGTGTGACAGGCTGCTGATTGCGACAGGAGGTTTCCCGAAACGCTCAGGTTTTGACTGGATTGAACAACATGAGATCATCTCACCGAACCCGTCCCTGTTCACGTTCAACACTCCCGAAAACTATTTATTACCACTTGCCGGGGTTTCTGTTCAGGACACCATTGTAAAAATTTCGGGGACTAAACATGAGTGGCGGGGACCTCTGCTCATCACACATTGGGGATTCAGCGGACCCGTTATATTGAAGTTGTCGGCCTGGGGCGCACGAGATCTGGCTGATAATAACTACGAATTCGTTTGCCGCATCAACTGGGCACCGGAACTGAATGAACAGCAATTACGGGAGTTTTTAATCTCTGAAAAAACCAAAACACCCAAACAACAAATTAGCAGCCATGCCAAATTCGGGCTTTCTTCACGATTATGGAAAGCATTTATGGATCAGGCAGAAATTCCCGAAAATCTCATCTGGTCGGAAGCACCCCATAAATTGCTTAACCGTCTGGCGGATATCCTGACCAACAGTCAGTTCGAAGTAAAGGGAAAAACCACTTTTAAAGAAGAATTTGTCACCTGCGGAGGAATTGCTCTCTCGGATCTAAACCCTGACACACTGGAAAGTAAAAAAATACCGGGGTTGTTTTTTTCAGGGGAAGTGATTGATGTAGATGGCATAACCGGAGGCTTCAACTTTCAGAATGCATGGGCATCCGGTTATGTAGTCGGTAAATCGATTGGTGAATAAGAGCTACTGGGCCATGGCATCAAAATAGGCGCGAACCTTTTTGGCACGATCCAGCCCAATCAGTGACGTAAGCGTTTCCAGTGAACTTTCACGGATGGCTCTTACTGAACCAAAATGTTTCAACAGTTTGGTGGCTGTTACCTTCCCTACACCATCAACACCTTCCAATTCGCTCACCAAACTTCCTTTACTTCGTTTGTCGCGGTGGAAAGTGATGGCAAAGCGGTGGGCCTCATCCCGGATTTGCTGAATCAGCTTCAGTGATTCCGATTTTTTATCAATGTAAAGCGGTAGAGAATCTTCCGGAAAATAAATCTCCTCCAGTCTTTTGGCAATACCGATAATAGGCACCTGCCCATAAATTCCCAAACCTTTCAGCGCATCGCAGGCCGCA
>DASYHR010000088.1:0-2267 GCA_035998385.1 Dyadobacter sp.
CGAGTCAGAAGCACGGACGGCTATCATCGAATCCTACCTCCGGAGCTGGTTCCTGCATTGTCTGGATGTACAGAAACACATCAGCCTGAAACCACATGTAGATCTGAGGATGCAGATGCTCCTCGAATTGATCGAAACACAATACCGCAGGCAACGACAGGCCGATTTTTATGCACGACAACTTTCGATCAGTGCTAAAAGACTGAATGAGCTTACACGTGAATCCTTTGGTAAAACGATCAGTCAGCTGATTAACGACCGCCTTGTTCTGGAAGCCAAAAGGGAAATTGGTTTTATTGAAAAACCAATCAAAGAGATCAGCTACGAACTGGGATTTTCGGAGCCTTCCTATTTTACCAGATTCTTCGGAAAACAAACAGGTTTTGCTCCGCAAGACTTTAGAAAACGTATTACCATGCCTGACAACTGATCTTTATACATGGTTATATAAGGTCAGTTAATTTACACAAGAAATCACTTGCAATATGCAAGTTTTGTAAGATGTCGTTTAATCAATATTGATAATTATCTGAATGTTCACTACCATTTGTTTATTCTTTCTTTGTGGCTTTATCTTTTGGATGAATACCTCCAGGCGCGTGAGCTGGCCTGAAAAAAACCAGGTGTTAACAGCAGTGGCTGTCCATCCAGCTTACAGCAGATATGTGGCGGCCGCGTTGTTTTGTCTGGCAACCGTTTCGTGCGTATTTGCCCTTGGTTGGGGTAGCGGTATTTTTGCTGCTATTGTCATCCTGATGACAGCAGGCTCTGTTACTGTGCTGTTTTTTCCTTTCCACTACCTGGGTGTGAAGGGCATAGCGGTCGTATACGTATGTGCGCTCGTACTTGAATTACTAATCCATTGACCTATGCCTGCCAATAAAAAATACCTCACCAAATCCGGCTGGATGCGACTGAGCAAAATCCTCGCCGGATTCGTTGGCGGCTATGCCGTTATGATGAGCCTGCATGTTTGTCTTACCGCATTTTTTCCAAAGGAGAATGTCATTATCACTGCCTATTTCACAGGCTACATCCTTTGGGCGTGTTTACTGCTCTATGCATTTGTCGCACAGAATGTTTGGAAGGTTTGGGCTATTTACATTGTACTGACCCTCGTGTTCTCTTTGCCTTATCTGCTCAAATTTAACTTACACTATGGATCCTAGAAAGTATAACATCTATTTTCATACGCATACGATCAGCGGGATTTTTATCGCCGCTTTGCTGTACGTGATCTTTTTTTCAGGATCATTCTCCTTCTTTAAGGACGATATATCGGCCTGGCAAAAGGGAAGATCAAATGTGGCCCGCAAAGCTGAATTGGCATTTAATCCGGTGATTGATTCGCTGGCAAACAAATTCAATTTACAGGGTCGTAATTTCGATTTTTATGTACAGCGGCAGGGGCAGGGTACTTATGTCAATATGAGTGCTTCTGCGGATACGACCGTGAGCAAGCCAAAACACCAGGAGAAAAAAAGAGGCCGGGGCAGAAGAGGAGGAGATGACGACTCAGCTTACTTCCTATATAGTTTTACCGATAAAAAGGCAGCAGGTGACTATTCCGAGGCGTATGATATGGGCGAGTTTTTATATCGTTTGCATTTCCTGGCTCAGCTCAATCAGGTATTTCCATTTAATATAGGTACACCCATCGGCTATCTGATCGCCGGAATTGTGTCATTCCTGTTTCTGTTTGCCTTGATCACGGGTTTGCTCTTACATTGGGACAAAATCAAATCCAATTTCTTTCTGTTCAGGCCCTGGAGCAAATGGAAAACCGTGTGGACGGACATGCATACGGTTTTGGGTTTAATCGGCTTTCCGTTTCAGTTTGTATTTGCAGTAACGGGTGTTGTTTTGATTGTGAATTACGTAATTCTTACGCCGTTTGGAAATCTGCTATACGAAGGAAATACCGAGAAGCTTTATGAAAGCCTTCAGTACAATCGGAATCTGACTGCTGAATATACCTATAAACCCATGAAAGCTGAATTTGATCTGGATGCTTTTGTATCGAAATGGCAGAAGGAGTGGAAAGGCAGCAAAATCACTGGTGTTCATATCCGTAATTACAATGATCAGAATATGCAGGTGAGCATGGAAGCCAAGCCCAATCCTGAGTCGAACTTTGCGGGATCGGGGTTTGTACATCTGGAAGTAGCTACCGGAAAAATCCTCGCGCAAAAATCGCCTGTTACAGACAGTAATTATATCGACGGTGTGAAAAGTCTGATTTACCATTTACACTTTGGAGATTTTGG
>DASYHR010000243.1:0-2819 GCA_035998385.1 Dyadobacter sp.
ATGCCGGGCAATCCTGAACCAGTCAATGCCCGGCTAGTGATGAATGGCGATTTCAACTTTGAGGTTGAATAGCTTGTTGCTCACATCGGATTTTTGGGTGTTTCTATTGAGGTGATATTGATGGTTATACCCGAGATCTCGCACAGTGCCAAGAATTCGTCCAGTGCCGGAAGTTTTTCACCAGACAAGATATCTCCGGCATCTGACTCGGACACTCCTGAATCCTGCAACGCCGCTTGCAGATCAATTCCTTTGACATCAATAATTTCTTTCATTTCAGCCACAAGCTCTTTGGCTTTTTGCTGGTACGCCTGAGTTTCCATTTGTTGTTGCTTTGATTTATTTTGACAGGTTAGAAAACCATGCCAATAAAAACAAAGCCCCGGACATCATCAATCCGGGGCTGACAATATCTCAAACTTGTCTTATTTGATACTCTTTACATTCTGAGCATTCTTCTGTGCTTTAAGCGCAAGTTCTGTTGCCAGGAAGCAGTGCTCTTGTGACATCGCCGTTTCAGTCCTGTTGATTACATCATCCACCAGCTGACGTCCGTACGGAAGTTCAGTCTTGCTACAGTCGATATATTGCGTATCCTTGCCGTTCACAAGAAACAAATGGTTACCACCATCACGACCGGTAATATCGACATTTTTGCGAAGCTCTATAAACCCTTCCGTTCCCAAAATCGTCAAACGACCATCGCCCCAGCTTTTAAGACCATCCGGTGTAAACCAGTCTACCCGGATATACCCTGTACCGCCGTCACCTCTCAACATGGTATCGCCAAAATCTTCAAAGTTCGGGTATTGCGGGTGCGCGACGTTGCCAACTTGTGATGCCACAATTTCCGCTTTGGTTGAACCCGTAAAAAATAGAAACTGGTCAAACTGGTGAGAAGCTATATCGCATATAATGCCCCCAAATCGCTTCTTGTCAAAGAACCATTCAGGTCGTGAATTGGCAGAAATCCGGTGGGGCCCCAGTCCTATCGTTTGGATCACCTTACCAATAGCACCTGCTTTCACCAATTCACCCGCCTTCACGGTTGCCTTATTTTCCAGACGCTCACTGTACATGATGCTGTAGATACGTTTCGTTTCCTTCTGCACTTTCCTCACCTGCGCAAGTTGTTCGAGTGTGGTAATACCGGGTTTATCAGACATATAGTCTTTCCCGCTCTTCATTACACGGATACCCAAAGGAGCACGCTCATCAGGAATGATTGAGCTCAGTACAAGTTGCGTAGATTTGTCGTCCAAAACTTCTTTCTCACTGGAAGCCTGTTTGGCCTGTGGATAACGTTTGGCAAACGCACTCGCCAGATCCTGCTCTTTGGCATAAAAAGAAACGAGTTCTCCCCCACCCCTGACCACTGCCTCAACCTGACCATATATATGGTTGTGATTGATACCGATAACTGAAAACTTGATCCGACCGGCTTCTACAGGGGTAATAGCGGGCTCGTCCTGACTAGTTATAAAATTTGACGCCTTCACATCGGTATTCATAAGTGGCAATATCAATAAGCCTGCTGCCGTACTTACTGAGTTTCTGATAAAATCCCGGCGGTTGTCCTGTGTTTCTCGCATTTTATTTTAGGTTGGCTTTTGTAATAAGCGGACTGGTGATAACTAAATAATCAAAGATATTCAATTGACTTAAAATAATGTATCTATCCCTGACAAACTATTAATATAACATTGCAATCGATTACATCGCCACTAACAAACACCATTCACATATGACCAATTGTAGGACATTTCGAACTTCTTTTAGGCTTCGTCTGATATAATATCCGATGGGGACACCAAAGCTGTCTATCCGACACTTATCTTTCACATTTAGATGCTATTTTTACAGTCTTACACCAGATTCAGCTCGATAGAATTAGCTTGCAACCGTTTGCATTCAGTTCTTCAGCTCTCAGTCCATTAATAATTTTAATCTATGTTAAAAATTACACTAAGCCTGTTTTCGGTGTTGTTGTTCGTATTCTGGTTTAATCCAATGCAGAACGACAATACAGCAAGCAGGGAAAATTACGTGATGAGTAGCAAGGCCGACTCCTTGCCTAATGCAGCCAGCTACCCGGCTGAATTGAAGCTTACCCACTTCGCCGGATCTGATCTTACACCAAGCCCATCTTGTTTGGCGGTAGCCGCTACAGGTGAAGTATATGTGGGAATTGACATGATCGGTTCACTTGGAAAAGAAGCAGGCAAAGGAAAAATCGTCAGACTTGTCGATACCGACAATGATGGCAAGGTTGACAAAAACACCACTTTTGCTATCGTTGATAACCCAAGAGGAATCATTGCCAACAGAGATCAGGTTTTTGTATTGCATACCACCTTTTCAAAAGAAACTGGTATAGCAACGGGCATGGACCTGGTGGTGTTCGAAGACAAAGACGGTGACGGAATCGCTGACGGCGCTTCCAAGCCATTGATCCAGAATATCAGTTCACCAAAATTCATTCAGACACGCGGAACCGACCACGCTACGAACGGTATCCGTATGGGTATCGATGGCTGGATTTACATCGCTGTGGGTGACTTTGGATTTCATGGCGCGGTAGACCGCTCAGGCACTAAGCTTACCATGCTGGGTGGTGGAATCGTACGTGTAAGACCAGACGGAACCGAAATGGAAGTATACACGCATGGTATGCGTAACATCTATGACGTGGCTATTGACCCGTATATGAATATTTTCACAAGAGGAAACACCAATGACGGCGGTGGCTGGAACATCAGGTTCAGCAACCAGATTCAGTCAGGTGAATACGGATATCCTGTTTTGTTTCAACACTTCAC
>DASYHR010000110.1:0-3725 GCA_035998385.1 Dyadobacter sp.
TGCAGCGCAATGGAGATTTGCTCAAAGTTCGACAAGTCCATTGTGGGCAACTCCGGGTTTGTTCGAAAACTTCGGTATCCGTACAACCAATCGCATTAAAAGTACAAGTGTGGCTTCCTTCGCGCAGGCTGACTGGGAAATTACAAACAAACTTCACGTATTGCCGGGTGTTCGTTATAACTATGACAAAAAAGTGGTTGACTATAGCCGTGTAGCTTATGGTGGTTTGCAAACAACTGATCCTGCGCTGCTGGCATTGAAGAACGGTGTGTATTCTAATCAGGCCTTTAATACAGACTACGCGGAAGGAAATTTCTCAGGACAGGTTTCACTTCAATACAAGGCTACAAACAGGATAAATGCTTATGCGACTTATTCGATTGGTTACAAACCTATAGGTGTGAACGTAGGCGGATTGCCAACTGCAAACGGACAGGTATTGATCGATTTGGCAAGAGTGAAGCCTGAGTACGTAGCGCACAAAGAATTTGGTATTAAAACCAAACCTTCGCCTAACTCGGTATTGAACCTGACATTCTACCGCTCTGATATCGATGATTTTCAGACACAGGTACAGACTCCGGAACCTGGTGTAAACCGTGGATATTTAGCTAATGCTGAGAAGGTTCGCGTACAGGGAGCAGAGTTGGATGGTAACATCCGTTTTGGTGCATTCACATTTAATGCGGCAGTTGCCTACACAGATGGTAAATATGTGAAATTTACGAATGCACCGGTTCCTCTGGAAGAAGTAGGTGGTCCTTCAGCATTTAAAGATGTATCGGGCGGACGTTTGCCAGGCATCTCAAAATGGTCGGGATCCGCAGGTGGTGAAGCAGTTGTCAAAGGTACTTTCCTTGGATTGAAAGGTAACTATTTTGTGGCAGCAGATGTATTCTATCGCTCAGGGTTCTCATCCAGCCCGTCACCTTCTCAATATCTCAACATCGACGAATATTCATTGACAAACGGTCGTGTTGGTTTCAGAGCATCTAATGGAATTTCTGCCTTCCTGTGGGGTAGAAACTTATTCAACAAAAACTACTACGAACAACTATTGGCTGCTCCGGGAAGTTACGGACAGTATGCCGGAATCGTGGGTGACCAGCGCACTTATGGTGTAACGGTGAGATATTCATTTTAATCTGATGAATGAAGCATAACGCCAGACCGGGAACCATGACTTCCCGGTTTCGCTGTTTCTGATCACGAATCAACTGATTTCTAATACGATGAAAAAATCAATATTTGCAATTTCCTGGCTGTTGCTCGGAGTTGTGCTGTTCAGTTTCAAAGGAGACGTCGCTTATGAGAATCAAATCAAAGAGTGGCATAAAAAGCGGGTTGAAGGACTAAAAGCAGAAGACGGCTGGCTCAATCTGGCGGGTTTATTCTGGCTGGAAGAAGGTGTAAATACTTTCGGAGGCAGTTCTGAAAACGATATTATTTTTCCGAAGGATCACAGTAAAGCGGCTTTAGGTAAAATCATTCTTGAAAACGGAACGGTTACACTTGAAACAGCTAAGGATGCAGAGATTTTTAACGGTACCGAACCGGTTGAGAAAATTACCCTCTTCCCATATCAAAAGCCTGTTGTTGTGAAGCATCAGTCACTGAGATGGTTTATTATTAAAAGAGGCGACAAATATGCGGTTCGTCTGCGGGACCTGGAAAGTCAGGCACTTAAAGATTTTAAAGGTATTGATACCTATCCGATCAATGAGAACTGGAAAGTGAAAGCCAAACTGGAAAAGTCTGAAGGTAAAAAAGTTGCGATTACGGATATTACTGGTCGTCTCTCTGAAGAAGATTCACCGGGAACTTTGGTTTTTATCGTAAAAGGAAAAGAGTACAGACTGGATGCTGTTGGTACAGAAGAAAACCTGTTCATTATATTCGGAGACGAAACAAACAAGAAAGAAACTTACGGTGCCGGCCGTTTTGTATATGCTTCTGAAAAAGCTGAGGATGGCTCATACTGGCTGGATTTCAATAAAGCCACAAATCCTCCCTGTGCATTCTCACCGTATGCAACATGTCCGTTACCTCCAAAGCAAAATAAACTTACTGTCGCAATTACGGCGGGAGAAAAGCGATTCGGAGAACATTAAGCAGATTTTAAAACTACAGTATATTGAAAGGAATGATGGCCGGCGATCAGTTGTTGTTCCTTTTTTGCTTTTTGTAAATAAACATTTTAAATCTGTGACTAAAAGATACCAATTGTTGGTGATTTACCAACAATTGGTATCTTTGTCATTAGTCTATAGCAACCGACGGCATTCTGCCCGAAGTTGAATAAGTAAGTGTTATGAAAAATCTTCAGATCCAATTGGCACAAAATTACTACCGGGATGATCATTATTCAGACACGCAGGCTAGATCAGTTTGCCAGGAAGCATTCAGACTCCGGCAAAAGTTTACAAACCTGGAGAACTGTCGTTCGAAAGGCTGCATGGAGAAAATCAATTGATGTTCTGGAGGATTTTCCAAATGCATCAATTATCCCCGGGAGTCGTGCACGTTTTAAAATAGTAGGAAATAAGTATCGACTGATCGTAGAAATAGATTACACAGATGGAATTGTTGAAGTTAGGTTTACAGGCACAAATAGTGAGTATGACACAATAGATGCTTTGACTATATGATCACCATGTTCTTTACACCTTTATGGAAAATACAAAAACAAATTGGTTCTTAATCAGTGATGAGCAAGAGTACGAAAACGCACTTACCCGCTTCCAGGAAATCAAACATGCTGTTCAAAACTCAAACCAGCATAAAGAGAAGTTATTACTAGCTCATCTCATAGCTGATTACGAAGAGAAAACAAGTGAATTGCCAGAAGTGGATCCTGTGGAGCTAATTAAAATCCGAATGGAAGATTTTGGATATAAATCTGTTGATCTTGCCAGGGAATATGGAGATAGAGGTACTGTAAGTAAAGTTTTGAACTACAAGCAGGCGCTTTCACTTACTATGATACGTAAATTCAGCAAACTTTTGCACATCCCCGCTGACGCGTTGATAGCTGAATATGCTTTGAAATAGAGATCTTGTATCAGAATAATTTATGAAGAACAAATGATTGCAATCTGAGCTGTGAATAAAAATTGCCCCCGGTGCCATCAACCCATGCAATGCCTGGCAACCGACATTGCCAGCTGTGATTGTTCAAAAATCCGTCTCGAAGCTGACACGATTCTGTTTTTGGAGAAGACGAGTTATGGATGTTTGTGTAATACTTGTCTGTCGGAAGTGAATGAGCAGGTCGTGGCTTCAAAAGATGTCGCATATTCCACAAATGGATCACAAATAACCGAAGGTATTCACTATTACATGGACGGGCCGTATCTGGTATTCACTGAATTGTACCACATCCAAAAAGGGTATTGCTGTCGCAACGGTTGCCGGCATTGCGCCTATGGCTATGTGCAGAATGCATGACAGGTCAAAAAATAACCATTTCACATGACTTTAACTTTAAGATAAGATTGAGGTAATACTAAATGACAACCTTTGCGCCCAGGCATTGGAAATAATAGTAAGGCTTCTAGTGGATATTGAAGTTACAAACGGAGAGCAGCTTTGCTCTCTTTTTGTTTGCAGGAGTTTTAGTTTGAAACACAACCGGACTTTATATCATCCACTTCCGTTCTGTCGTGAACGAGATGGTCAGCCACATTGGGAAGCTGCCTTTGATCTGATCATACAGTTCCTGCCGG
>DASYHR010000115.1:0-4684 GCA_035998385.1 Dyadobacter sp.
CCGCTGCCTTTTGACCAGTATTCGTCGTGCCCGACTGACATAAAGACTTTATGTTGTGTGATCAGATTACCTCTCCTTTCGGTATCCACATTTGTCGTGTAGGTGACGTCGTAGCCGTTCTTCTCCAAAAAACGGATCATAGGATATTCGGAATTAAAAAGAAAATCCTCGGACGGCCCTCCTCCCCCGCCGCCGCTTCGGGTGTAGAAGGGTCGGTTATAGCTTACTTTCGAAGCCTTGCCCCCACCCCTGTGTACAGACTTCTTCCGTTTGAGTTATCCCCATATACATTGTAAGCCTGCCAGGTTGCATCCGAAGTCTGAAAAAGTAGATCAGATTTACTGTCATCACCTCTTACTATAAAAGTGATATGGCTGGCACCCGCAACGTCAGTCCTGGCCAACCTGGCGATGTATATACCCGATACGGCATTGCCTGGAATAGACCATGAGCAGACACGTCCCAATTACCACAGTCCAGCAGTCCGGTTACCGGATCCGACACACAGGCCGGCTGTGATTGTGGCAAAGTGGCTGAAACAGTGGCTTGTCCTACCAAACGGGCGCCGTTACCCTGGTAATAGCCAAGGCGGTAAATGGATAGGGTGTAACTCGTCGCATATCTCTTAATTTTAAATACCGCGGTAGTACCTTTATTGTAACTGATGTCAGTAGCAAATCCCTGGAAGGACAGGTCGCCTGAGCCCTGTCCATCCCACTCAGTGGAAGGATTGCCGGGAAGTGCATTTTCTGTTACAATAGCATTGGCAGTGGCCTGCGCAGCAACATCGCCGATGGACATAACAACCAGGGTTGTCAGAGCGACTAATAGAGGAATTGGGTTGAATAGATTTCGTAACATAGAGCATAGTGTTAGATGTGTGAAAATAGGGCATACTCTACCTGCCTTCGACTTAATGTGAAGCTTGAAGCATTTTGCGTTCACCTGTACATTATCCCTGACCTGATGTTTCGAAATCAGTTCACAGGAGAATCGGACATGACATGGATTTGTCAGGTGTCAGCAGTTACTAGCATGATGGCAGGTCTTAATAAAATAAGCGGGAATAGATTTCAGGAATACTTCTTCTCATAGATTTGGGTTACGTTACTAAGAAAAAAATGCGAAAACTGTAGACAACTTTCATAGTTCTCCCTGCAGAGGCGAATTGATGCTGTAACGTCGAGTAGAAATAAGCGATGGCAATTTCCGATATAATCATGCATATTTTGAGCGCACCGGGAAATCTTCAGAACATCGCGAAACAATGATATAAATAAACCATTAAAATTTCTATAAAAAAATAGAATTTTTTTTAATATAATTTTCTCGCAATCAACGCATTAGAAGTAAATTGATAGATTTATTTCTATCTACAAAAATACTTTCTAACCATTAAAGAAATACTTTCTAAAAAAAAGAACGGTATGAGGTATATGATATAGAAATAGTTTACTATTAAACACATAACCGTTTACTGATCAGGTAAATCGGCAATACGTTTAGTTATGTTTAGATACCCTCGTGATATTCACACTTTAACAACCTTCCTGCGTCAGCGGTTATTCGTTGACGTTCATCACTCCGAATGCCTACCAGCCAGAGAATTTCGCCATGCGCGTCTGTCAGCACTTTCACTTTCTCTTTTTCAAACCGGCTGAACCTGGCGTCGATCAAAACGTCGCTCACCTTCTTTCTTCTACCCTTCATTCCAAATGGACAGAAAATATCACCATGTTTCCAGTTTCGTAGAGTCAGGGGAAACTGCAGCCCCTCTTGCTTTAGATATAATACATTACGCTCGCCACGCGGATTTACTTCTCCGGTCGCCTCTGTAACTTCAACTCTTCCGCCCTGGAAATTAAACTCTCCGATGCCATTTATATATGCTTCATAATCTTCCCGCACAGGCAACTTGCTTCTCAGGATCAGATGGTCTCTTTCCACCAGCAACTGATGTGAATCGGAATAAAATAATGCGCCCGGGTTACCGTCAAGAGAACGAACAATTTGCTTCGCCTGAACAAAGGAAAAACCGGATTCTTCAATCACGGACCAAAGCAGGTAGGCAGCATGCTGTCCTGTTAATTTTCCTTTGGCTATACGCAGCTCACCTGATTCTTTCAATACCAAATCCTCTTTCCATTCCTCTAAATACTCAGTTAATAGCGCATCGGCAGACCTCATCTTTTGTGAGGTAATCCGGAAGGTGCTTTCAAGGGATGGATTTAGTTGCTTTAAAACCGGTATTACTTCTTTCCTGATCAGATTTCGTTTATAGTCCACTGAATCATTCGATACATCTTCCCTCCATGTTAATCCGTGTTCTCTGGCATAGTCAAGAATCTCCTCTTTATCGGCAAATAACATGGGACGCAGCAAATTTCCTTTTGCCGGATGGATGCCATGAAGGCCGGCGATTCCTGTACCACGTGTCAAATTCAACAATACAGTTTCCAAAGCATCATTAGCATGATGCGCCGTTGCGATCCAGCCGTAATGGTCGTCCCTTACTTCATCAAACCACGCATAACGCAACTCACGCGCTGCCATTTGCGTGGATATGCCGTGCTCTCTCGCATAGGCCTTGGTTTTGAAATTGTTTACATGAAAAGTAAAATGATAGCGCTCTGCCAAATCCTTCACAAATGCTTCATCCCCATCCGAATCTGCTCCTCTCAATCCAAAATTACAATGCGCAATACCAGCCTTAAAACCGGCGGATTGAAATAAATGCGCCATCACCACGGAGTCTACACCACCACTTACAGTGAGTAAAGTGGGTCTGGTATTCAAATCAATTCCCAGCTGGTTAATAAAAGTTAAAAAAGATGTCAACATATCCCTCAGGAACTTTATTGATGTAATTTTGGCACATTAATAACAAGATACTGTCCTTTGTACAAAGAGGACTGATTATTGAGACAGCGCCCTTATACTGACGACAGCAGATCAAAGGTAAAGGAAACAGAAGCAACATGGATAAAAATATATATAGCTACAATTGCAACCCTTTTAAACTTTTACGCGTCATGTTTATCAAAGACAATATGTATAAACTGACGTTCATTGTTTTCTTGTTAAGTTCATTATCTGCTGTAGCACAGAGGGTTTCACAACCCGGTCAGTCTGCGCCAGGTGAAGATCTCGTCGAGATTGTCAAATCCGATGAGCTTGAAATCATCAATGAAAACGGGGTTGACAGCAGAAGAGTGATCAACGGGGTTTTTAAACACAAAGGAGCATTTCTTCATAGCAATCTTGCGATTCAGAACATTAATACCAATGTGATCGAAGCTTATGGAAATGTGAAGATCGTTCAGGGTGATACTGTAACCGTTACCGGTGACACACTTTTCTATTACGGCAATACACGGATGGCTATTGTAAGTGGTCGCAAAACGGTATTAAGAGACCAAAAGAGAACACTCACTACCCGAAAAATTGAGTATGACATGGCCAATGGTATTGCCAACTACAGGCAGCCCGGCCGAACAGTTGATGAAGAAAATGTACTAACGAGCCAGGAGGGATTTTACAACACGACCACCAAGGAATTCACTTATTACAAAAAGGTGAAACTGGTCAATAAAAAATATACACTTACGACGGATACGCTGCTGTATAACTCCCTGACGAAATGGTCAGATTTCTATGGCAAGACTAAAATTATAAATAAAGACGGAACCGTTTTAGGGACTAAAGGCAGATACAATACCGAATCGACTCAGTCCTCATTCAGCACCAGAACGACTGTTGACAATGACACGTATACTCTCACAGCGGATTCGCTGGCAGTAGACGGTAAAACGAATAATGGAAAAGGAAAAGGGAATGTGGTTATCGTCGCCAAAAAGGATAATACGGTCTTGAACGGAGATGAAGGCTACTATTGGAAAGAGGCTGGATTTTCGAAAATTTTCGGCCATGCTTATGTAACGAACGTCGTTTCCAATGACACACTTTTTATCAGGGCGGACACCCTTTATTCTTACGAGAATCAACGGGATAGCACCAGAAAGCTGGTCGGAAATAAAAATGTTTTTATTTATAAGTCTGATTTTCAAGGTAAGTGTGATTCTATTACCTATAACACAGCGGACTCGGTGATACGGTTTTTTAATAAGCCAATCCTTTGGAGCAGTGATTACTACCAGATGGAAGCCGACACTATCACTGCTTTTTTGGTGAACAACGAGATCAACAGGATGTTGCTGAAAGGTAAAGCTTTCGTAATTACAGAAGATACGCTGGTGAAGCAGTATAATCAGGTCAAGGGGAGGACCATTAACGCTTACTTCGAAGCGAAAAATGCGCTGAAGCAGGTGCTGGTGGACGGGAACGGCGAAAGTGTATATTATGCCGTTGACGACAAGCAAAAGATGATCGGACTTAACAGGGTGATTTGCGGCAGAATGAATTTGCAGTTCGAAGAAAATAAGGTAAAAAGAATTGCATTTATAGGGAAACCTGACGGGCAATTAATTCCACCATCGAAGATTAAAGCGCCGGAAAGGCAGCTCGACGGATTCAATTGGCGGATAGGCGACAAGCCCACAAGAGGTAAAACCATGTGGCTTGAATAAACCTGAATTATTATATTGTTTCGGGGTGATTCAGGCACGATTTTTTCCTTTTAAAAATAAAGATGCCCGCTTACACAATATATTTTGAAAATACATTT